>CAYJAA010000001.1:0-13948 GCA_964368185.1 uncultured Lachnospiraceae bacterium
TAGGGAAGCATTGGGCGGCTTAATATTTACGGCAAATATAACAGGCTTTTACCCCCCGTTTTGCCAAAAAAGGGGTATTTTTCGTTCTTTTGATATCAAAAGAACAACCCTTTTCTTTTCTTATAAAAGAAAATTTATATATAAATAAAAGAAATGGCTTTTGCCATTCCTTTGTTTAAGTTATAATTTTCTTTATTGGTGATCTTATATATTTACTTCTTTTTTATGAAAAAAAAGTTAAAACAAATATTAAAAAAGGCTAAATATAAAATTTTAGCCTTTTTCTTTTACTCTTTTATCATACCTTCAAATTCTTCTTCACTAATAACCTTAACCCCAAGCTCCCTTGCTTTTTTCTCTTTGCTTCCAGCTTTCTTTCCAGCTAAAACATAAGAAGTGTTTTTACTAACACTAGAAGTAACCCTGCCACCATAATTTTCGATTATTTTTTTTCCCTCTTCCCTAGTAAAATTTTCTAGCGTCCCTGTTAAAACGAAAGTTAGCCCCTCAAATATCTCACTGGCACTTTCTTTTTTATCATATTTCATATTTAAACCAGACTTTTTAAGGCTATTTATAATTTCTTTGTTTTTATCATTTTTAAAAAACTCTATTATCTCAAAAGCCACTTTAGGGCCTATTTCATTGATTTCCATTAACTGCTCATAAGTAGCACCCATAATTTCTTCCATAGTATTATATACACTACATACTTTTTTAGCGCTTTCTCTACCAAGTAAATCAATAGAAAGAGCAAAAAGTAGAGCATCTAGTTCATTTTCCTTTGATTTCTCAATTGCAAAAAGAAGATTTTCTACAGACTTTTCTCCCATTTTATCAAGACCCATTAACTCTTCTTTGTGATCTTTCAAGGTGTATATATCCCCTATATTCTCGATAAAACCTTTATCCATTAAAGTTAGTATTATCTTTTCTCCAAGACCTTCTATATTCATTGCCCCCTTAGAAGCAAAATGAATTACTTTCCTTGTGGTTTTTGCATCACAAGCCTCATTTGTACACTTTAAAACAGTATTTCCCTCCACCCTTTCTACTCTCCCACCACAAACGGGACAAAAACTTGGCATAGAAAATATTTTTTCATCTCCTACCCTTTTTTCTTTAATACTTCCAACCACCCTTGGAATAACATCCCCAGCTTTAATAATAACAACCTTGTCTTTTATACGAAGGTCATTTTCTAAAATATATTCTTCATTATGCAAAGTAGCCTTTTCTACAAAAGACCCCCCTACATTTACTCCCTTTAATATAGCAACTGGAGTAAGAACACCTGTTCTTCCAACTTGTACTATAATATCTTCTAAAATCGTTTCTACTTTTTCTTGAGAGAATTTATAAGCTGTCGCCCACTTTGGATATTTTGATGTAGCTCCAAGAGCTGTCCTTTTTTCTATTTCATTTACTTTGATAACTGCCCCGTCAATTTCATAAGGAAAATTATCTTTATTTTCTTCCTTGTATGAAACATTCTCATATACTTCATTTATATCTTTTAAAACACTATATTCACTAATAGGAAAACCAAGGCTTTTTAAATATTCTAAAGACTGACTATGTGTATCAAAATCTTTGCCTTTTATATATTCTAAGTTAAAAATAAAAATATCAATATTTCTATCCCTTACAATTTTACTATCTAGCTGTCTTAATGTCCCTGCTGCCATATTTCTAGGGTTAGCAAAAAGCTTTTCTCCATTTTCTTTTCGCTTTTCATTAATTAGGCTAAAGTTTTCCTTTGATATAAAGGCTTCCCCTCTAACGACTAAAGTCTCTTTTTTTGGAAGAGTTTTTGGGATGTTTTTAATCACCTTAGCATTATCCGTAATATCTTCCCCAACTTCTCCATCCCCTCTGGTAGCAGCAAGCTTTAACTGTCCATCTTGATAAGTTAATATTACACTTAAACCATCAAACTTATTTTCCACAGTGTAAGAATAATTACTAGCCCCTTTACTAATTCTATTATCAAATAAAAGTAAATCTTCCCTTGAAAAAGCATTAGCAAGGCTAAGCTGTTTTTCCCTATGCGCTACTTTACTAAACTTACTTAAAGCCTTTCCCCCTACATTTTCACTAGGAGAGTTTTCTTCTTTAAACTGTGGATATTCCCCTTCAAGAGCAATTAACTCTTTCATAAGTAAATCATACTCATAATCACTTATCCTAGGATTATCTTCTTCATAATAAGCTTTATTGTGAAGATTTATTTCACTAACTAAGCTTTTTATTTTATTTTTTATATCTATCATTCTTACCCCTTTAAAATCCAAAGAAGTGGAACTTATTACATTCCTCCCTTGGTAAATCTTCTAAGAAATAATACCTTTCTTCTTTGTTTCTATCAGAACATTTTCCTTCATTAAATAATTTATTACTAGTCTTATCTACTATAGCAGGGTAAACTATTTTTTTAGCATACTCTGTCATCTCTTCTTCAGCAATTGTTATTTTCTCAATATCTTCTTCAGTATAATAGTCTTTTTCAGTGTCTATAACACTATCTTTTAATATATACACATCTAACTCTACTACTTCTTTTGCCTTTTCAAGACTATCTTCATTTAAAAGCCCTTTATTAATAGCTGCCGTTAAATAATCTCCATAAAATCTTGCGCTCCAAGAGCTTGCTCCATAAGAAATAATATCATTACCAGGATCCCCTATCCAAACACTAGTAGCCACATTCCCTGTAACCCCACAAAACCAAAAGTCTTTTTTATCACTTGTAGTCCCTGTTTTACCAATTGTTAAATATTCATTTCTAGCAGGAGAACCTGTTCCATATCTTACTACATCCTCAAGACAAGAAACTATTTGATTATTAGAACTCTCACTTAAAACTTCCCTTGCTTCCTCTGGCTCTTTTTCATATATAATTTTTCCATTACTATCTTCAATTTTTTCAACAAAATAATAAGGATATTGTTTTCCCTCATTCCCAAAAACTGTATAAGCGCTTGCCATTTCAAGAGGGCTTATTCCATGAGTTAAGCCTCCTAGAGAAAAGGCATAATTATAATCCTCATCTACAATACTAGTAATCCCAAAATCCTTAACCCCGTCCACTCCCTCAGTAACACCAAGTCTGTCAAAAAGCCTTACATGGACTTGATTATAAGATCTTATAAGAGCTAGTCTTACGCTTACAGGTTCCTCAGCATAAATATTACCATAATTTCCCGGGCTATATCCATACATATTTACCCTCTCATCAGAAACTAGAGTGTAAGGATTAGCTTTCCCTGTTTCAAATAGTTTTGAGACATATAAAGGTTTTATTGTGCTCCCTGGCTGTCTTGGTGTGTTTGCCATATCAATTTGTGTACTACCACCATAATAAGCAACTACCCTACCACTAGTATCTTCAATACTTACAAAAGATAATGTTGCCTTATCTTCTATTCCATATCTATTTAGAGTTCCTTCAATTTGGTTAACGCCTACTTGTTGCAATTCATAATTTAGTGTACTAGTTATTTTAAAACCACCTTCGTTAATGTCATTACTTGATCTTGATCTAGCTTCTTCCTCTTCTAGCTCATATTCTTCTATATAAATTTGCGTTAATATATCTTCTGCTTCACTTAAAACCATATTAGTAAAAGAAGCACAATATTTTCTTGTTGTTCCACTAAAGCCTGTTTTTACAGCGTTTGTGTTGATTTCTATTTCTTCATTTAAAGCGCTATCATATTCTTCTTTTGTAATAAATTCATTGTCTAACATATTTTCAAGAACAATCTCTTGCCTAGCCTTTGCTTTTTCAAAACCCTCCTCGGTTACTGGAGAGTAAACACTAGGGGCTTGAGGTAGAGCTGCAAGAAGGGCGGATTCAGCTAGGGTTGTGTCCTTTACAGATTTATCAAAAAATCTCCATGAAGCTTCTTCGACTCCATAGGTTCCTTCCCCTAAATATATTTCATTTAAATAAATTTCTAAAATTTCTTCTTTGCTAAATTTCTCTTCTAATTTAACAGCTATCATAACTTCTTTAATTTTTCTAATATAGCTTTGCTCATCTGTTAAAAATAGTAGCTTTGATATTTGCTGGGTGATGGTGCTACCCCCTTGGGTGATTTCTCCACTTGCCCAGTTAGAAAAGAAAGCTCTTATAATTCCCCAAAGGTCAAAGCCATCATGCTCATAAAATCTTTCGTCCTCTATTGATATAATAGCATCAACTAAATCTTGTGGAACCTCTTCGATTCTTACTAAGGTTCTATTTTCGTCATATATGTCTGCAATTAGATAATTATCCATACTGTATACAGTACTTTTTATCTCAGGATCATAGGAAAAATTTTCAATATCTGGTATAGTAAAAGATATATAAATAAACAAACATATACCAAATATTATAATTAGTGATAATAATAGAAATATTAATTTTTTTATTTTCATGTTACGCCCATCCACCTAGGGATATATTTTATATTAAAATATATCTATAGTTTACAAATTTTTTATTTTTTTTATATTAAAATTAATAATAAATCAATATAAATAAGAGGTATTCTATGATTAAAAAACCTACTAATAATATATTTTACCATACAATTGTATTTTTGACAATTATCATCATAGCATTCATATTTTTTTTCCAAAGTGTCTATTCTATAGAGGAAGAAGAACTAACCCATATTATGGGGTATGAAACTATCGTAACAAAAGAACAAATGTATACATATTTAATGATGAATAATACTACTGGACTGTCTGAAGAAGATGGGAAAAAGTTTATAGAATACACCATTAGAGAATCTATTAATGAAGGTGTAAGGGCTGATATTGCTTTTTGCCTTATGATCCACGAAACAGGATATTTGAATTTTGGAGGAGATGTAACAAGAGATCAAAATAACTTTGGTGGTCTTGGAACTACTGGAGGGGGTGTAAAAGGAGCTAGTTTTGACACGATGGAAGAGGGGGTTAGAGCAGTAGTTCAACATTTAAAATGTTACGCCAGTGATGAAGATTTAAATTTAGAGCTTATAGACCCTAGGTGGGATGAAGCCTTAAGAGAACAAGCTGTTTTTGTTGAGTATTTAGGATATGAAGACAATCCTAACAAAAAAGGCTGGGCTTATCCAGGGGATGGATACGGGGAAAGAATTCTTGCTCATATGGAAAAAGCCTCTAATATAAAGGCTGAAAATGTCATTATAAATGTAGATGATGAAAAATTAGTCCTTATTGCTAAAGAGGGAACTCCCCTTATAAAAAATCTTCCCTCCTTTGTAATTAATATATTATTTATAGCCCTTTTACTTTTTATTATTTTAAAACTATCTCTACCTAAAAATAAGAAAAAAAAATATCTACATAAAAATAAATATAATAATTTCAATAAATACAAAAGAAAAAGGAAGAAGCGATTTTAGACTTCTTCCTTTCTATGATTTATATTATTTTTGCTCTTATATAAAAAAAGGATATACCAAATATTATTTGCGTATATCCTTTTATATATTAACTGTTTATAAGGTATAAAATTAATCTTATATCTTAATATTTTTGTCTATTTCTTGTCTAGGCTTGGGTCGTAAATGTAATCTTGTAAGTTTTCTTCGATACTTCTAATAGTAAGATCTTCTTTTATAACAACTTCTTCTTCTAAGTCTCCGTTTAGGTGTCTCATTACCTCTGACATTAATTCTTCGTCTTCTCTATTCTTAACAATGTCTACATCATATTTTTTAATACCTGTTCCTGCTGGTATTAATTTTCCTAAGATAATATTTTCCTTAAGACCAACAAGAGGATCTATTTTCCCTTTTATCGCTGCGTCTGTAAGTACTTTTGTTGTCTCTTGGAAAGATGCTGCTGAAAGGAATGAAGAAGTAGCTAGAGAAGCTTTTGTTATTCCAAGAAGAACTCTAGTAGCCGTAGCTGGCTCTTTTCCTTTTTTTATTGCTTTCTCATTTTCCTCGTTAAATTCAAGAACATCAACTAAAGCTCCAGGAAGTAAGGCAGTATCTCCAGATTCATCAATTTTATATTTTCTAAGCATTTGTCTAATAATAATTTCAATATGCTTATCGCTAATATGAACCCCTTGATATCTATATACTTTTTGAACTTCTGTTAGAATATATTTTTGAACCCCATCTACCCCTTTAATCATAAGAAGGTCATTTGGATATATACTACCTTCAGTTATTTCGTCAGCAGATTTTACAAACTCCCCTTCTTTTACTTTAACCCTCTCCCCATAAGGAATCATATATTCTTTTATGTCACCAGTTTCATTATTGATTACTTCTACTTTTTTAAGGTTATCTACATCAGATATAACAACCTTACCATCAATTTCAGAAATAATTGCTTGACCTTTTGGACGTCTAGCTTCAAATAGCTCTTCTACCCTTGGAAGACCTTGTGTAATATCTTCTGCAGAAGCTACCCCACCTGTATGGAATGTACGCATAGTAAGCTGAGTTCCTGGCTCTCCAATTGACTGAGCAGCTATTGTTCCAACAGCCTCCCCAATGTTTACTGGTTTTACACTTGTTAAGTCAACTCCATAGCATTTTGCACAAACACCGATTTTGCTCTTACAATTAAATACAGCTCTAATGCTAACTGATTCTAAACCACTATTTACAATAGCTTTAGCAATATCTGAAGTTATTAACTCGTTTTTAAGAACAAATACTTCCCCTGTTGCTGGGTCAGTTATGTCAGTAAAGGCATATCTTCCTGAAATTCTTTCTTCTAAAGATTCAATTATATCATTACCACTTTTAATAGCTGTAACTTCATATCCATCTTCACTTCCACAATCAATCTCTCTAACAATTTGATCTTGACTTACATCTACAAGCCTTCTTGTTAAGTATCCTGATTCAGCTGTTCTAAGAGCAGTATCAGCAAGACCTTTTCTAGCCCCATGACTTGAGATAAAGAATTCTAATACATCTAGCCCTTCCCTAAAGTTAGAACGAATAGGAAGTTCGATAATATCCCCAGAAGGACTGGCCATAAGACCCCTCATACCAGCTAGCTGTCTAATCTGGTTTCTACTTCCCCTTGCCCCTGAATCAGCCATCATATTAATAGGGTTTTTAGGGTCTAGATTTTCAATTAAGGCATTTGTTACAAGGTCTGTAGTTTGTTGCCAAATATCAATAACTTGTTTTTTTCTTTCACTATCGTTAATAAGTCCTCTTCTAAATTGCTTTATTACTTTTTCAACTTTCTCATCTGCTTCTTCTAAAAGCTGTCCTTTTATTTCAGGAACTTCCATGTCTGAGATACTTACAGTGATTGCTCCCTTAGTTGAGTAAGTGAATCCAACTTTTTTAATATCATCTAAAACTTCAGAAGTTTTCGCAGCTCCATGAACTATAAAACATTGATAAACGATTTGAGATAATACTTTTTTGTCAACAACAGTATCTATTTCAAGTTTGAACTGACTTTTTGCGTCACTTCTTTTCACAAAACCTAAATCTTGAGGAATGATTTCGTTGAAAATAAATCTACCTACTGTATTTTCAACAATCATTACATGTTCTACATCATCAATAACTTTGCTAAACTGAACTTTAACCATAGCATGAAGTTCAACTTCTTTATTAAAATAAGCCATTTCCATTTCTGATAATGATGAAAAGGCCTTACCTTCTCCTTTAGAACCTTCTCTATGAAGAGTTAAGTAGTATGATCCTAAAATCATATCTTGAGTTGGCGCCACAACAGGGCTACCATCTTGTGGTTTTAAGATATTATAAGCAGCTAACATTAAAAATCTTGCTTCTGCTTGAGCTTCCACACTTAAAGGTACATGAACAGCCATTTGGTCTCCATCAAAGTCTGCATTGTATGCTGTACACACAAGAGGATGAAGTTTAATAGCTCTACCTTCTACTAAAATAGGTTCAAAGGCTTGAATACCAAGTCTATGAAGGGTTGGTGCTCTATTTAAAAGAACAGGATGATCTTTAATTACATCATCTAATACATCCCAAACTTCTGGGTCTTGTTTTTCAACCATTCTTTTTGCACTTTTAATATTTAGAGAATGTTTTCTTTTAACAAGCTCTTTCATTACAAATGGCTTAAATAATTCTATAGCCATTTCTTTAGGAAGACCACATTGATACATTTTCAGTTCTGGACCAACAACAATAACAGAACGCCCAGAATAATCAACCCTTTTTCCTAAAAGGTTTTGTCTAAATCTACCTTGTTTACCTTTTAACATATCTGATAGAGATCTTAAAGGTCTATTTCCTGGTCCTGTTACTGGTCTGCCTCTTCTTCCATTATCAATTAAAGCATCAACAGCTTCTTGTAACATTCTTTTTTCATTTTGAATAATAATATCAGGAGCACTTAACTCAAGCAGTCTTTCTAGTCTATTATTTCTGTTAATTACTCTTCTATATAAGTCATTTAAATCACTTGTAGCATATCTTCCCCCGTCTAACATAACCATAGGTCTAAGCTCTGGAGGAATTACAGGAACAACTGTTAAAACCATATCTTTAGGGTCGTTATCAGACTTTCTAAATGCTTCTACGATTTCAAGCCTTCTTACAGCTTTGATTTTCTTTTGTCCAGTTGCTACTTCAAGAGCTTCTCTAAGCTCTTTTGCTTCTTTTTCAAGATCTACTTGTCCTAGTAAATCTTTAATAGCTTCTGCTCCAATTTTTGCAGTAAACTCATCTCCATAAAGTTCTCTATATTGTCTATATTCCCCTTCTGAGATAACTTGCTTTACATCAAGAGGAGTATTCCCTGAATCAGTAATTACATAAGATGCAAAATAAATAATTTTTTCAAGGACTCTAGGAGACATTTCAAGTAAAAGCCCTATTCTACTTGGAATTCCTTTAAAATACCATATATGAGTTACAGGAGCAGCTAGTTTGATATGCCCCATTCTCTCTCTTCTTACCTTAGACTTTGTAAGCTCTACACCACATCTGTCGCATATAACTCCCTTATATCTAATTTGTTTATATTTTCCACAATAACATTCATAATCTTTTGTAGGACCAAATATTTTTTCACAAAATAAACCCTCTTTTTCCGGCTTACTTGTTCTGTAGTTTATCGTTTCAGGTTTTTTTACCTCGCCATAAGACCACTCTAATATTTTTTCACTTGATGCAAGTCCAATTTGTATAGATTTAAAATCTAATTCTTGATTTTTATTATTCACAGACCCATTAGTTGTATTAGAGTTATTCACAGTATCCATTTCTCTCAAGGATATACCTCCATATATTTTTTTACACAATTGTTTAAAATGATATAAAATGTAATTTGTATATTTTTTAAGCTATTATTACTTCTTAAATAAAGTCCTCATCATCTTCTTCGTCGCTTAACATGTCATTTGTATCAACATAATCTAAATCATCATCTAATAAATCACTGTTTGCATTTTCAAAATCAAAATCTTCTTTTCCTTGTGCATCTAGGTCTAAAAGTAGGTCATCATCTTCTACAGGTGGTGCAATCGGTGCTACAATCATGTTTTCTTTATCATCTTTAATATCAATGACTTCATCTTGTTCCCCTAAAACATTTATATCAAGACATAAACTTTGGAACTCTTTAATTAAAACTTTGAAACTTTCAGGAACCCCTGGTTTTGGAGTGTTATCCCCTTTAATGATTGCTTCATAAGCTTTAACCCTACCAGTAACATCATCACTTTTAACAGTTAAGATTTCTTGTAAAACATTAGCTGCTCCATAAGCTTCTAATGCCCAAACCTCCATCTCTCCAAAACGCTGTCCACCAAATTGAGCTTTTCCTCCAAGAGGTTGTTGAGTTACTAAAGAGTAAGGTCCTGTTGATCTAGCATGCATTTTGTCATCAACTAAGTGATGTAGTTTTAACATATACATATATCCAACTGTAACTTCATTGTCAAATGGCTCTCCAGTTCTTCCATCATAAAGAACTGTTTTTCCACTTTCATTATATCCAGCTTGTGCTAATAACTCTTCAATGTCTTCTTCTTTTGCTCCGTCAAACACAGGTGTTGCAATATCATAGCCGAGAGCCTTACAAGCCATGCCAAGATGAGTTTCTAAAACCTGTCCTATATTCATACGAGAAGGCACCCCAAGAGGTGACAGTACAATTTGAAGAGGTGTTCCATCTGGTAAGAATGGCATATCTTCTTCTGGTAAAATTCTAGAAATAACCCCTTTGTTTCCATGACGCCCAGCCATTTTGTCCCCAACAGAGATTTTTCTTTTAACTGCTATATAAACCCTTACAAGTTTATTTACATTTGGTTTTAATTCATCCCCATCTTCTTTTGTATAAACTTTTACATCTACAACAATACCTTGCTCCCCGTGAGGAACTTTTAAAGATGTATCTCTTACTTCTCTAGCTTTTTCTCCGAAAATAGCTCTAAGAAGTTTTTCTTCTGCTGTTGGGTCGCTTTCTCCTTTTGGAGTTACTTTCCCAACTAAGATATCATCAGATTTTACTTCAGCCCCAATTCTTATAATACCTCTAGAATCAAGGTTTTTAAGAGCATCCTCACCTACATTTGGGATATCTCTTGTGATTTCTTCGCCTCCAAGCTTTGTCTCTTTGGCTTCACAGTCAAATTCTTCTATATGAATAGAAGTAAATACATCTTCTTTTACAAGTTTTTCATTAATTAAAATCGCATCCTCGTAGTTATATCCTTCCCATGTCATAAATCCAATTAAGATATTTCTACCAAGAGCTAAGTCCCCTTGATCTGTAGAAGGACCATCTGCGATAACATCTCCTGCTTTTACCTCTTCACCAAGTTTTACGATTGGTCTTTGGTTAATACAAGTGTTTTGATTTGATCTTTTATATTTTAGTAAGTTGTATTTTTCTTTTTCTTTCGTTTCACTATTTTCAATAATGATTTCAGTAGAAGTTACTCTAACAACTTTTCCACTTATTTTACTAACAACACAAACCCCTGAATCTTTAGCCGCTCTATGCTCCATACCTGTTCCTACCATAGGTGCTTGAGGAAGAAGTAGTGGAACCGCTTGACGCTGCATGTTGGCTCCCATTAAGGCCCTGTTGGCATCATCATTTTCAAGGAAAGGAATAAGACTTGTTGCAACAGACACCATTTGTTTTGGTGAAATGTCCATATAGTCTACTTTTTCTCTTTCGATTGTTACAAACTCTCTTGTTTTTCCTGCTCTGGCTGTAACTCTTTTATTATCAAAAGTTCCATCAGCTAAAAGAGGCTCACTTGCTTGAGCTATTGTATACTTACCCTCTTCATCAGCTGGAATATATACAATTTCCCCAGTAACTCTACCCTCTTCTACTTTTCTATAAGGAGTTTCCATAAATCCATATTTATTTACTCTTGAGAATGTAGCAAGAGACCCAATAAGCCCGATATTTGGCCCTTCTGGAGTTTCTATTGGACAAACTCTACCATAGTGAGAGTGGTGAACGTCTCTAACCTCAAAGCCGGCTCTTTCTCTGGAAAGTCCTCCTGGCCCTAGGGCTGAAAGTCTTCTTTTGTGAGCAAGTTCCCCAAGACAGTTTGTTTGATCCATAAACTGAGAAAGCTGAGAAGAACCAAAGAATTCTTTTAGCGCAGCATTCACTGGTTTAATATTAATAAGAGACTGAGCTGTTACTTCGTTTGGATCAAAAGATGTCATTCTCTCTTTTACAACTCTTTCAAGTCTTGAAAGTCCAATTCTAAATTGATTTTGTAAAAGCTCTCCAACTAAACGAAGACGTCTATTTCCTAAATGGTCAATATCATCAAGCTCACCAATACCATAATCTGAACCTAGATTATAACTTATGCAAGCAAAGATGTCATTTACTGTAATATGTTTTGGTAGAAGTTCACAAAGTCTATCTTTCATTTGCTCTTTTTTCTCTTCGTTGCTAATGTCACTGTCCATGATTTCTCTAAGAACTTCATAATTTACAAACTCTTCAATTTCAAGATCGCTAATATCAAATGGAAGGTTTTGTTTAGTAATATCAACAACCCCATTACCAATAACATTAAACCCTTGATTTTCTATAACTTCAATTCTAACTTTATTAATACCACTGTTTTGGATATCAATAGCCATATCTGGAGTAATTGTATCTCCTTTAGAGGCTAAAATTTCTCCTGTGTTCATATCAATTACATCTTCAAATGCAATTTGATTTGTAATTCTTGTAGCAAGAGATAATTTTTTGTTTAATTTAAATCTTCCTACACTCATTAAGTCATATCTATGATTGTCAAAGAACATAGGTATAAATAGACCCTTAGCACTGTCTACTGCTTCTGGCTCTCCTGGTCTTAATTTTTTATATATTTCAATTAAACCCTCATCAACATTTGTAGAAATGTCTTTTTCAAGGGTTTCTAATATTCTTCTCTCTTCTCCGAAATATTCGATAATTTCAGCATCAGTCCCAAGGCCTAGGGCTCTAATTAAAACAGTTATAGGCACTTTTCTCGTTCTGTCAACTCTAGCGTATAAACATCCATTTATTTCTGTTTCAAACTCTAACCAAGCTCCTCTGTTTGGGATGATTTGAGACATATATAAAGGAATACCTCTTCCATGTTTGTCCATTTCAAGGCTAAAATATGCCCCTGGAGAACGAACTAGCTGACTTACTACAACTCTTTCTGCTCCATTGATGATAAAAGTTCCTGTATCAGTCATAAGTGGGAAGTCTGCCATAAAGATACTTTGCTCAATAATATCTTTAATTTGACCATCTTCTTTAATTGTAAGTCTGACTTTAACTTTTAAAGATGTAGAATAATTTGTTTTTCTTTCTTTACAATCTGCAACTTCATACTTTGGCAGTCCTTCCAAAGTATAGTCAATAAACTCAAGCATTAAATTTCCTGTTGCATCTACAATAGGGGAAATATCCTCAAAAGCTTCTTTTAAACCTTTTTCCAAAAACCATTTATAAGAATCAGTTTGGATTGCTATTAAGTTAGGATGCTCCATAACATCTTTAATTTTAGAGAAACTCATTCTTTCTCTACGACCGATTTTTTCTGGATGAATCACTATACCACTCTCCTTATTTTAAACATAAAAAACCCACCAACATATAAAACCTTATAAAATTACTGTTATATGTTTGCTGTGTTTTCCTCCATCCTAATTATTGGCGCTTTTAATCACAATACTAGGCTTGTTATATATTTAAGTAATTATTAATTTTATCAACATATTAAATGTATGTCAATACATTATCAAAAATAATTGCTTTTTTACGGTTTTTTTTCTAGTGATTTTCTCTATTTATTATGATATACTTATTATAATACAAAAATCAAGAAAAAATCAAGACTTAGGAGGCCTTTAATGATTTACAAAAATTATAAAGATAAAAAAATATCCCAAATGGGATTTGGGGCAATGAGATTTCAGCTCCTTGACGACAATAATAGAAATATCGATACTGTAGAAGCTGAAAAAATGATTATGGAAGCATACAATAACGGGGTTAACTATTTTGATACTTCGTATGTATATCACGGGGGAAATAGCGAAGTAGTTTTAGGAGAGATTATTAAAAAAAATAACATTAGAGACAAAATTTATATAGCCGACAAACTTCCTACATTTAGCCTTACTAGTTATAGTGATAACTACAAATATCTTTTTGAAGAATTAAATAGATTGCAAGTTGATTATTTAGATTTCTTTTTAGTCCACACTCTTGATTACAGCTTATGGGAAAATGTAAAAAAATATGATGTTCTTAAGTTTTTAGACCAAATCAAAAAAGATGGTCTTGTAAAAGAAGTAGGATTTTCCTTCCACGAGAAATACGACTTGTTTGAAGAAATTATAGATGCATACCCTTGGGACTTTTGTCAAATACAGCTAAATATATTAGATGAAAATTTTCAAGCCGGATTAAAAGGTCTTGAATATGCAAGGTCAAAAAATATCCCTGTAAT
>CAYJAA010000001.1:13958-67924 GCA_964368185.1 uncultured Lachnospiraceae bacterium
GAACCTTTAAAGGGAGGAAGAATTACAAGTATAAAAGATGATTTTGTAAATACTTTGTTTGAAAAGTATGATCTTAAAGATAAAACTTTAGTAGAAATTTGCCTAAGATATATCTATAACAAAGAAGGAATACTAACGGTTTTAAATGGAGTAAACACTCTTGTTCACACAAAGGAAAATATTAAAACTGCAAGCACTAGCCCTGTGGGGTGTTTAACAGATAATGAAAAAGGCTTTATAGAAGAGTTTAAAAATTATATACAAGATAAAATATATGCTGATTGCACAGGGTGTAAATACTGTGAAGATAAATGTCCACTACACCTACCAATTGCAAGGGCTATTGAACTTTTAAACCATGGATATATTTTTGGAGACTGGGACAAGTGTAAATCAGGCTTTGGGGAAATAAAAGATAAACTTCCTTGTACTGACTGTAAACTCTGTAATACCATTTGCCCACAACACCTTGATGTTCCAGCTTTAATAGAAAAAACAAAAGAACTTTTATCGTAAAATAAAAGAAGCTTATATACAGCAACCAAGAAAGAAACAAACTGCCACTGCCTAAATAGGTAGTGGCAGTTTTGCTTTAGTGTCATAATGCCACTTTATTGATAGTAGTATATAAGAAGTAAATATGGTGCTTTTTATTTTTAAAAAGCAAGGCAGAACCTTCCCGTAAGGGAATCATTGGGCAGCTTAATATTTACGGCAAATATAATAGGCTTTTACCCGGTTATTATTTTGCCAAAAAAGGGGTAGTTTTCCTTCTTTTGATATCAAAAGAACAAAGATTATTTCATAAAAGGATAGAAATATATAAATAAAAGGAATGGCTTACACCATTCCTTTTTCTTTTAGATTATAAAGTTTCTTTTTTACTAAACTATATAAAGTATTTTTCTACCCTTAGAATTTATAAAACTCTTCCCCTTTTTCTTCAAACTCCATAATGGCACTTGAAGTTAGAGGGTGATATACTAATTGCTCGAATAAATCACAACTAATAGTTGCTGCGTGAGACCCAGCAAGAGCAGTATTATGAACTTGTTGAGTGTTTTTAAAGCTAGCCGCCACTACTTTTGTATCAAGGTTAAAAGAATCTAATAAGTGGATAATATCCTTTAATACATTTACTCCGTCCGCACTAAAGTTATCAAGTCTATTAATATATGGAGCTACAAAGTCTGCTCCTGCTTTTGCTGAAAGTAGAGCTTGTTGAGCTGTAAATATAGCTGTTGCTGTAACATTAAAGCCTAATTCTTTTAAAACGCTCATAGCTTTTAAGCCTTCTCCACTAACAGGAACTTTTACATAAAATAATCCCCCTACAGCGTCTCTAAGCTTGTAAGCTTCTTTTACAATATCCTCACAATTATCTGATAAAACTTGAGCGTGTAAGGCAAGGTCTGGACCAATAATATCTCTTATTGCTTTTAATGTTTCAATAACATTTTTCCCCTCATTTGCAATAATCGTTGGGTTTGTTGTTACCCCACTAATTGGAAAATATTGCACTAAAGTTTTAATACTTTCTAAGTTTGCATCATCAATTAAATATAACATTTTTTCTCCTTTAAATATATAAACATAATTATGTTTGCTATAATACAACATAACATTTTCTTTTGCAAGCTTTTTTTGAAAATTTTCAATATTTAATGAAATATATTGAAAAATACGAAAAATTCTTATATAATATAGCTAATCTTCGGGGCAGGGTGCAACTCCCTACCGGCGGTAAAAGTCCGCGAACCTTAAAAATAGTTTAAGGCTGAGTAAGTGAAATTCTTACACCGACGGTTATAGTCCGGACGCGAGAGGATACACACAGTATTTTTCTAAGATAATCCCCTTAGGTGGTGGATTATTTTTTTTACGCCCTAAGAAAAAACCTTTAGGAGAAAAATATGAAAAAAACAAAACAACTTACAACAATGGGAATGTTAATAGCACTATCAATCGTTTTAATGCTACTAATACGATTCCCCTTATTTCCCTCAGCACCTTATTTAGAGTATGAACCAATGGATATACCTTTATTAATAGCCGGTTTTACCTTTGGTCCTGTCCTTGGAATAACTTGCGTTATTATCTCAAGCCTTATCCAAGCCCTAACAGTAAGTGCTGGAATAGGTGGCTTTGTAGGAGCTTTAATGCACATCATCGCCTCTGGAACCCTTGTTGGGGTTAGTAGTATTATCTACAAAAAAAACAAAAGCAAAAAAGGCGCTTTTATAGCTTTAGCCCTTGGGGTGGTTGCTATGTGTCTGGTGATGATACCTGCAAACTTAATTATCACGACAAATTTTTATGGGGTTCCAAAAGAAGTTGTAACAGCAACAATGTTTACTGTAACGATTCCTTTTAATTTCCTAAAAGCAGGAATTAACTCACTATGCACCTTCTTATTATATAAACCTCTAAAAAACATAATCAACAAAGGAAATCTATAAATGAAAGATAATATTCTTATTTCCATGTGCCTTATAGGAATTAATTGTAAATATAATGCTGGGAATAACTATAGAAAAAATTTATGTGATTTATCTATAAAATATAATCTTATCCCTTTTTGCCCTGAACAAATGGGGGGATTATCTACCCCAAGAGATCCTAGTGAAATAAAAGGGGAGCGGGTTATTACTTGTAGGGGTGAAGATGTAACAAATAATTTTAAAGCTGGAGCAGAGGAATCTTTAAAACTTGCTAGGTTTTACAGCCCTAAATTTATCATATTAAAAGATGGTAGCCCTTCTTGTGGAGTTAGTGAAATATATGATGGAACTTTTGAGGGTAGAAAAATTATAGGAAGTGGAACAACTACAAAACTCTTAAAAGAAAATGGATTTAAGTTAAAGTCAGAAAAAGATTATAACTCAATAAAAACAAAAGAATAACAAAAACTATTCCTTTTATCTATATATAAGCTTTCTTTTATAAGAAAAAAACAATAGTTCTTTTGATATCAAAAGAACTAAAACTACCGCTTTTTTGGCAAAACGCGGGGTAAAAGCCTATTATATTTTCCGTAAATATTAAGGCGTCCAATGGTTCCCTATGGGAATGTTCGCCTTTGCTTTTTATTTTATAAAAAGCACCATATTTACTACTTATATGTTATTAATTAATGAAGTAGTTAAATGAAATTATAATAGTTCCTTTATTATAATGTGTACCCATAACTCAGAATATTTGTTACAGTATATTATAGGGAAGGGTTTTGAGCATTCCTAATTACTGCACAAAATAAAACTGCCATTATCAAAAATTGATAATGGCAGTTTGTTTTTTATAAGCATTAACTATTTACGCCTATTATTTTAAACTTCTTTTTTCCAAAGACCATGAAGATTACAGTATGCATATACTGCAACTGCTTCATCATCAATAAAAGCAAACTCAGCTACTGCTTTACTTCCTAAAGGGAAGCATTTACGCTGACCACCTAGCTTTGTTTCTACATAAACAAAACTAATGTTATGCTCACTTGTCATTGGATGCTCTTCACTACCTATAGAAACATTGATACCTATATTGGTTTTTGTAATTACAGGCACATGTTTTTCCATACTAGCATCAACAGTGTTTGGAACTAATTCCTTCATATTTTCTCCACAACACATTAAAGGAACACCTTTATTCTCAATCATTCCAACTAAGTTTTTACAATGTTCACAAATAAAAAACTTTTGATTTCCACACATAATTTTTCACCTCTTTTATTAATAATTAGTTGCTTTAAGCTCAAAGTGGGCTTGTGGGTGGTCGCATACCGGACAAACCCCAGGAGCATTCTCACCTTCTGCTATATGACCGCAATTTCTACAATGCCAAAGAACTTTTTCTTCTCTTTTAAATACTTTTTTGCTATTAATATTTTCAAGAAGGTCTCTATATCTTTCTTCGTGTTCTTTTTCAATTTTTGCAACACCTTCAAATAATTTAGCGATGTCATCAAAGCCCTCTTCTTTTGCATCTTTTGCCATACGAGCATACATTTCAGTCCACTCTTCATTTTCCCCATTTGCTGCACTTTCTAAATTTTCTATAGTGCTTTTAATACTTCCACCACAAAGCAGTTTATACCATATTTTTGCATGTTCTTTTTCATTTGCTGCTGTTTCTTCAAATATTGCAGCAATTTGCTCATAGCCTTCTTTTTTTGCTTTTGATGCAAAGTAATTATACTTGTTTCTAGCTTGACTCTCTCCAGCAAATGCTTCCATTAGATTTTTTTCTGTTTTTGTTCCTTTTAAATTTACCATTTTCCAAGTCTCCTTTTTTTATTTCATATAATTATTTTATCTTCTTATATTTAATTAGGCTTAATGTGTAAAGTTTATACTACAAAAGAAAAAGTATTAATAACTAATTTACATTTGTATTATTAAGGTTTAAAACATAAGCTAAAAAGCACATTATTATTATTGCCATTTTAAGATAAAAAATTTAATAAATTTTTTGTTATTTATTTTTTATATAAGCTTCTAAGCATGAGAGGCTTTTGCGCTTAAAGCCTTTTCGATTATTTTTTCACTAAAAGCTGTTGGAACTTCCTCATATCTTTCAAATTCCATTGTAAATGAGCCCCTTGCTTGAGTCATAGACCTAAGCTCTGTTGCGTATTTAAACATTTCTCCAAGAGGAACTTCTGCATTAATTTGTTGCTTTTTGCCCATAGGCTCCATTCCCATAATTTTCCCTCTTTTTTTGTTTAAATCTCCAATAATATCTCCCATATAATCTTCTGGAACAGTAACGCAAACTTTATAAATTGGCTCTAATAAAACAGGATTTGCGGCTTTTATCCCTGCTCTATAAGCAAGAGAAGCTGCCATTTTAAAAGACATTTCATCAGAATCAACAGGAT
Source organism: uncultured Lachnospiraceae bacterium (assembly GCA_964368185.1). Lineage (GTDB taxonomy): Bacteria > Bacillota > Clostridia > Eubacteriales > Anaerofustaceae > CAYJAA01. The sequence goes on from CAYJAA010000001.1 coordinate 18,835, forward strand.
GATATTTTCCATCAAATAATGAGGCTTTTAGTCCTACTAAAGGATATCCTGCAAGAACTCCCTTTTGAATACAGTCATTTAAACCTTTTTCTACAGCTGGGATAAAGTTTCTAGGAACAGATCCCCCAACTACATTATCCACAAAAGTAAGACCCCCACTTAAATCTCCACTTGCCTCAAATGTTATATTTACAACCCCATACTGTCCTCTTCCTCCAGATTGTTTTTTATGTTTACCTTCTGCTGTTGCTTTTTTCTTAATTGTTTCTCTATAAGGAATAATTGGGGTAGTTAGTCTTACATCTACAGAAAATTTACTTTTAAGTTTATCCGCTACAATCTCAAGGTGCATATCTCCCATACCATAAAGAACAGTTTGATGAGTTTGAGCGTCTCTATTAACTACAATAGTTGGATCTTCTTCTATTAGTTTATTCAGCCCTACTCCAAGCTTATCCTCATCCCCCTTTGCTGCAGGCTCAATCCCTGTAAATATGATAGATTGAGGGAATTTAATAGGATTAAACTTAATTTTATCTTTTATATCACATAGTGTATCACTAGTAGAAGCAGAAGTCAGCTTTGAAAAAGCTCCTATGTCTCCTGGATACATTTGAGATATTTCTATTTGTTTTTTCCCTAAAAGGGTATATATATGAGATATTTTTTCTTTTTTATCTTTACTTGCATTATAAATTTCCATACCTGTATTTAAAACACCACTTTTAATTTTAAATAAAGAAAGTTTTCCTACATATGGATCAGCGATTGTTTTAAAAACAAAACAACTCACTCCTTCATCATCACTATAATGGCGCTGTGCATTTTCTCCGTCTTGGTCTACTTTAGCTCCTTTTGCCTCAAGAGGTGTTGGGAAGTTATAAACAATAGCATCTAAAAGTTTATCTATTGCTACACCTTTTAATGCACTAACACAAAATACTGGTATTAACTCTTCACTTACAATAGCAGTTTTAACCCCTGAATGAAGTTCTGCTTCTGTTAGTGTTCCATCTTCATCTTCGAAATATTTTTCCATTAAAGCTTCATCTGTAGTAGCCGCAATTTCAAAGATAATATCTTTATATTTACTAGATTTTTGTTTTATATTTTCAGGAACATCACTAATGGTAATTTTCCCATTTTCATATGTATATGCTTTATTATCAAATATATCTGCTACACAGTTAAATCCTACACCTTCGTTAGCAGGTATTTGAAAAGGCACAATCTTAGGGCCTGTAAGCTCTCTAAGTTCTTTCATCACTTTCTTAGTATCTACATTTTCTCTATCAAGCTTGTTAATTACAAAGGCAATTGGAATCTTTCTTTCTACTGCCATTTCATAAGCTTTTTCCGTTCCAACCTCAACCCCATTTACAGCGTCTACTACAATTACTGCACAGTCCGCTACTCTAAGGGCACTACACTGCTCTCCAATAAAATCAAAATATCCTGGTGTATCTAAAATATTAATTTTAACTCCACCGTGTTCAATTGGTAAAAGGGAGGTAGAAATAGAAATTTGCCTTTTTTGTTCAATTACATCATAATCTGATATAGTAGAACCCTCTTCTACTTTTCCCAGCCTATCAATTAGCCCTGCTTTGTAAGCTATTGCTTCACTAAGCAGGGTTTTCCCACTGCCTCCGTGGCCTAATAATGCGATATTTCTAATGTCTTTAGTCTTATAAGTTTTCATAACAATCATCCCTTTCTTCGTTTATTATTTATAAAATCTTTATACTAGTATAACGATTTCATAGTCCTATAAAAAATTTTATGATTTTATAGCTCACAAGCTAAATAAACTAATTTCTTTTCTTAAATTAAAGGTACTTCTTAAATTATAAATACTTCTTAAAAAAACAACAAAAGGAAAGCCTTGTTAGTGCTTCCCTTTTTTATTTTTTTTATTTTTCTTCGCTTTTTTAGAGGCTAATATTCCACTAAGAATATTTGCCCCTAAAAAGGCATATTTACCGTAGCCTAGAGTTTTTTTTACACCCATAACAGAACTACTTATATTACTTTTAGTTATAGGCACACCAATAGCTTCTTCTATTCCTGAGATAGTTCCACTAACTCTACTTGTAATTATCTTAGTGTCAGCAGTAATAGCCTCTAAATTATTCACTATTAAATTTATATTTTCTGTGTTGTGTTTTGTAATTGTCGCAATATTACTAACAATCTCATTAATATTGTTTGTGTTTTCATCTATAATCCCATTTAACTTATCTACTGATTCAATAAGTTTTTTTATAACGATTATAAGAAAAACCACCATAGCACTTGATAAAATACAAAAAATTATCAGCATAATATCTAAAGGCCCCATGTTATCTTACCTGCTTTCTTAAGCTTTATTACTCAGTAATAATGTCATCCTCTTCTTTTGCTTCGTTAATCATTGATTTTAACTCTTCTAATTGAGAAGCAGTATACTCTTTATATTCATTTGCTTTATTTGTGAAACCTTCACCTAGTTCCCCAGCTTTTTCCATAGCATGGTCAACAAAAGTATTTACTTCATCTTTAGCGATGTAATAAGCATCTAGTGCATAATCCATTATTTCTTCTTTATTATCATAAACAACTTTAGCTGCAATACCAGCAGCAATACCTAAACCTAGTCCGAATAAAAAACTACCTTTTGACATAAAACTTTCCTCCTAAATTTTAATTTAAATGTTCATATTATAATTTTAACATAAAAATCATAAAATAATACATCTATTTTAATTTTTCCTCTACTTTGTCCATAAATTTATCTTTATTAATGATAAATCTTTCATGAACCCCTTCTCCTATTTTATCTTTTTCATCATAAGCTTCTACATTAAATACAAGTCTTTTTCTATCTACTTCAATAAGCTCCCCCTTTGCCAATACTTCCATACCAACTGGAGTTGCTGCTAGATGTTTAATATTTACAATTGTTCCAACTGTTGATTCATTTTCTGCTAAATAAGGTTGAGCTAATTGATAACAAACATCTTCCATTAAAAGGATTAAATCAGGAGTTGAGAAAACTAAAACTCCGCCGCTTCCTTTTGCAGTAGCTGTTTGTTCATAAACTACCTTGATTTTCTTTTCAAATGTTAACCCTGTTTTTAATTCCATTTTTTACTTCTCTCCTTTGTCTTCTTCCTTATTTATTTCAAGTTTTTCTTCTTCTTTTTTACCTTCTATAGAACCTGTTCTATAAAGGTTTAAAAATTCTTTTCCACTAAGAGTTTCTTTTTCTAATAAAGTTTGTGTAACAAGCTCTAGTTTTTCTTTGTTGTTACTTAAAATCTCTACTGCTTTATTGTGGCAAGAAGTAATAATACTTCTAACTTCTTTATCAATTGCAGAGGCTACTTCTTCCCCATAGTTTTTAGATCTTAAGAAATCTCTTCCAATAAACACATTCTCTGACCCGTCTGATAAAGACATAGGTCCAAGTAGAGAACTCATTCCATACTCTGTTACCATACTTCTAGCTATTTTTGTAGCTCTTTGAATATCGTTACTCGCCCCTGTGCAAATATCATCTAGCATAACTTCCTCTGCGGCTCTACCACCTAGAAGTCCACTAATTAAATCAAGAAGTTTGCTTTTTGAAACATGATCATTTTCATTGTCTGGAAGGGCTATTGTATACCCTGCTGCCATTCCTCTTGGAATAATCGAAATTTCATGAACAGCATCACAATTATCAAGTTCTTCCATAACAATAGCATGCCCTGCTTCATGATAAGCCGTAATCCTTTTATCAACATCACTAATGATTTTACTTTTTTTCTCAGGCCCTGCAATAACTCTTTTAATTGCTTCTTCTAAGTCTTCCATCTCAATTTGTTTTTGTTTTTTTCTAGCTGCTAATAATGAAGCTTCATTCATAACATTTTCAAGGTCTGCTCCTGTAAATCCAACAGTCCCCTTTGCGATTGTTTTTAAATCAACTTCTTTACTAATAGGCTTTCCTTTAGAGTGAACTTTTAACACTTCTTCTCTACCTTTAACATCTGGAGGAACAACCATAATTTGTCTATCAAATCTTCCTGGTCTTAAAATCGCTGGGTCTAAGATATCCGCTCTATTTGTAGCTGCAATAACGATAATCCCCTCTTGATTAGAAAACCCGTCCATCTCAACTAGTAACTGATTTAATGTTTGTTCTCTTTCATCATTTCCCCCACCAAGGCCAGCCCCTCTATGTCTACCAACAGCATCAATCTCATCTATAAAGATGATACAAGGAGAATTTTTTCTAGCAGTGTCAAATAAATCTCTAACTCTACTAGCACCAACCCCAACAAACATTTCCACAAAATCTGAACCACTTATTGAGAAGAAAGCTACTCCTGCTTCTCCTGCTGTAGCCTTTGCTAGTAATGTTTTACCTGTTCCTGGAGGTCCTACAAGTAAAACCCCTTTTGGGATTCTAGCTCCTAGTTCAGTATATCTTTTTGGACTTCTTAAAAAGTCCACTACTTCCATTAACTCTTCTTTTTCTTCATCTGCTCCTGCAACATCTTTAAAAGTTACTTGCTTATTTTCATTAGTATAAAGCTTAGCTTTACTTTTGCCAAAGCTCATAACCTTAGAGCCACCCCCACTTTGTTGTGAGAAGAACATAAAGATTAAAAACCCAAGTAACCCCAGTGTTATAACACTCATTATTGTATTAACAATATTACTAGAAGAAGGAACTTCGTAAATAACATCAATCTCCCCTGGATTTTCACTTATATAGTCTGTCAAAAGAGCATCTAACTCTAACATTGCAACATTAGTAGTAAGTAGCGTATCTCCACTTTTTAGCTTTGCTGCTGCACTAGAGCTTCCTCTATCTACTTCTATTTGTTCTACATTCCCTGCGTGTACATGGGATACTAACTGACTATAAGTAATTTCTTTTGTCTCTACGCTAGTAAAAGGGTTTATACCACTTCCACTACCAGAAAAAAGCCCTATTGCAAAGTATACACACGCTATTAAGAAAACATACGTAAGTAAGACCCTAAAGCCCTTATTCTTTTTATTTTTATTATCGTTTTTCAAGTTTAATACCTCTTTTGTTATGTTTTTACTATTATATATTCATTATATTATATATAATTATTCATTTTATCATACAAGACTTTTATTGACAACATTATACTTAATTATATAATTAAAATTTAATATTATTTTATATAGATAATTTTCACTAAAATCTATTTCGTATATACTTCTTCTTTTAATACCCCTATATAAGGTAAGTTTCTATATTTTCCATTATAGTCAAGTCCATATCCTACAGCAAATTCATCAGGAATGTAAAAACCATAATAATCTACATTCACATGAATTTTTTCTGTTCCTTGCTTAATTAATAAAGAACATATCTTTATGCTATTTGGACATCTTTCTTCTAAAAGCCTAATAATATAATCAAGAGTTGTTCCTGTATCTAAGATATCTTCCATAATAATTAAGTCTCTTCCCTCAATTGGTTCATTTAAATCCTTTATAATTTGAACTACACCTTTGCTTTTTATCCCCTCATAACTTGAAACCGCCATAAAGTCAATGTCTAGTGGAATTTGCATTTCTCTGATAATATCTGTTAAGAAAATAACCGCACCTTTTAACACGCAAATAACCAAAGGGTTTTTGTCTTTATATTCATCCCCTATTTCTTTTGCTAGTTCTTTAATTCTTGTTTCTAACTCTTCTTTTGATACTAAAACCTTTTTTATATCCTTTTCCATTTAAAACTCCTTATATATAATTTTTAATATATTTTTTGTATTTTTATCAATCTTATATTTTTCACTCACCCCATAACCTAATATGGAAATGATCTCTTCCCCCTCTAGTAGTAAGGGGATTTTGTCTCTTTTCTCTTTTACTATTTTTTTATCTATAAAGTATTTCTTTAAAGTTTTGCTTCCAATAAGTCCAAGAGGATAAAATTTGTCCCCTTGCCTTTTATTCCTAATATAAAGCTGTCTTTTTATTTTGTCTAAATCTACAAATAACTCTTTGCTACTTTCTTTGCAAATTTCATCAACTTCTATAAACTCAACAAAAAACCTTTCCCTTGAAAAAACAAATCTTCCCTTTTTATTAACCTTATACTCAAAGTCTGCTTTTTCATCTTGTTTTTTTTGAATATATATTTTATCATATCTTCTTATAAAAGAAAGGTTGTTTGAGGTATGAATTTCAAAAGAAGTTTTTTCTTTATTTCTTAACTTATTTAATATATCTTGAATGTGTTTATAGGAGACGTCTCTTACAGACATAAATTCTTTAAATAAATAAGATATAAATTCTTTTAAAACAATGTCTTCTAGGTCTATTATGTCTTTATAATACACCCACACACCACCTTCTTTTCTATGAATTTTAATATCTTTATAAAACTTACTAATAAAGTCAGTATACTCCTTTGAGATACTACTAAGCTTAAAAATCCCCTCTTGGAGATTTGGGTTTATTTCTTTCATTTTAGGGATAATATCAAGCCTAATATTGTTTCTTGTATAATCCTTTGAAAAGTTTGTTTTGTCTTGTATATAAGAAATATTATTTTCTTTAATATATTTTTCAATATCCTCTTTTGAAAAACACATAAGGGGTCTAAATACTCCCCCTTTTCTTTTGATATCAATTCCTAAAAGACCACTCACCCCACACCCTCTTATAATATTTAAAAAAACACTTTCCATATGGTCATCTAAGTGATGCCCTGTTAATATTTTATTATATCCATATTCTTTTTTTATCTCCTCCATAAGGGTATATCTAATGTTTCTAGACAAAACTTCTAAGCCTTCTTTTTTTTCCTTTGAAAGCTTTATAATGTCTACCCTTTCTTTGTGAAGAGTTATATTATTTTTTTTGCAGATTTCCTCTACAAATTCTTCGTCTATATAAGATTCTTTTCGAATTTTATGGTTAAGGTGAAAAGCACTAAAGCTAAAGTCTATATTTTTTTGTAACTTTAAAAGCAAGTCAAATAAAACACATGAATCACTCCCTCCAGAAAAGGCTAGCAAAACATGTTCATTTTCATTTATTAAGTGGTTGTCTTTTACAAATTCATAAAATACTTCTTCTAACTTAATATCCATATATAATATTGTAATTTTTTTTTTAGATATATCAATACATTTAAAGAAAAAGTTTATAATTTATACTACATTATGATAGTTTATAGGGATTGATTGACAAAATGTATATAAAAACATTAAAAAATATGGTATAATATTTACACTAGAAAAGAGCACCATAACTATGGTGTGATTTTTGTGTTTTCTAGGGAGTTTTTATGTATATAAAAGAAATGTATATTAGAAATTTTAGAAATATAGAAAATCTAGACTCTGTTTTTTCAAGGGAATACAATGTGTTTTATGGAGAAAATGCCCAAGGAAAAACAAACTTTTTAGAATCTATACTCTTAAGTTTAAATGCTTATTCTCACAGAGAAAAGAAAACTTTAAATTTCATAATGAAGGGAAAAGAAGAAGCTAAAGTCTCAGCAAAAGTTTTTAGCGACTTACGCCTTGATAGCAACATTGATCTTATTATTAAAGAATCAAGGCAGTACTACATAAATGGTGAAAAAGCAAAAAAGAGACAAGAACTTTTACAGTCTTATAGTGTGGTGTTATTTTCCCCTAAAGACTTAAAGCTTGTTACTGGTTCTCCAAAGGATAGAAGAGAGTTCTTAGACGAAAGTATAAGCCTCCTTTACCCAACCTATCATTCTTATTTAAAGGAGTATGGCGAGCTTATAAAACAGCGAAATGCCTTACTTAAAAAATATTATTTTGATAAAAGTGTAAAACCAATGATAGAAGTCTATGATGAAAAACTGGCTTTAACTGGTAGCAATATCATCAAAATAAGAATTAAGGTTTTAAAGGAAATTGAAAAAGAAACCTCTAACCTTAATAAGCAAGTATCAAAAAACGAAAATATATCTTTTTCTTATATCTGTAATGTAATAAAAGATAAAGATATAGAAATACTCAAAGACACTTACAAAAAAGCTTTAGAAGATAGCTTTCAAATAGATATATTAAAATCAAGTACATCTATTGGAATTCACCATGATGATATAGGAATTTATATTAATCAAGATGAGGCGAAAAACTTTGCCTCTCAAGGTCAGCAAAGGAGTATCAGCCTTTGCTTAAAATTATCTTTAATTAAGCTTTTATATGAAAAGCATAATGAATACCCTATTGTTTTATTAGATGATGTAATGAGCGACTTAGATGAAAATAGACAAAAGCAAATTCTTAAACTCATAAAAGACACCCAATCTTTTATAACCTGTGTAGATATGAGTTTTATATCAGATATAGATAGTGAAAAAGTAAAGGTATTTAATATAAGGAAAGGAAATCTTGATAACTAAAATCAAGGGTATAAAAAAATTGACAAGTCAAAATAATAATTATGATGCAAGTAAAATAAAAGTCTTAGAAGGACTTGAGGCTGTTAGAAAAAGACCTGGAATGTACATTGGTAGTACAGGAACAAAAGGGCTTCATCACTTAGTTTATGAAATTGTAGATAATAGTGTTGATGAATCTTTAGCAGGCTTTTGTAAAAATATTAAAGTAATTATTCACAAAGAAGATATTATAGAAGTAATTGATGATGGTAGAGGAATCCCAACAGGTATTCACCCACAAATGAAAAAAAGTGCTGTAGAAATTGCACTAACCGTTCTTCATGCTGGAGGAAAATTTGATAGCGGAAGTTACAAAGTTTCTGGGGGGCTACATGGAGTAGGGGTTAGTGTTGTTAATGCTTTAAGCGAATGGTTAGTAGTTAATGTTCACCAAAATGGACAAGTTCACGAACAAAAATACGAAAGAGGAAAGCCTCTTTCTTCTCTTTCGGTTGTTGGAAAAACAACTAAAACAGGAACTACAATAAAATTCAAACCAGATCATGAGATTTTTTCTGAGCTAATTTATAGCTATGAAACCCTAAGACATAGACTAAGAGAGCTTGCTTTTCTAAATAAAAGTCTTAGTATTACTCTTATCGATGATAGAGAAGATGAGAAAAAAGAAGAAACTTTCATGTATGAGGGGGGAATTGTTTCTTTTGTTCAATATATCAATAGAGGAAAAGAAAAGCTAAGTGATGCTTTAGTTTACTTTGAAAAAGAAAGTGATGTCTGTCATATTGAAGTAGCTATGCAGTATACAAATGCTTATAGTGAGAGTATCTTCTCCTTTGCTAATAATATTAACACCGCAGAAGGTGGAATGCACATAAACGGATTTAAAACTGCTCTTACAAGAAGTGTAAATGCTTATGCTAGAAAATATTCGATTCTTAAAGATAATGAAGACAATTTAAGTGGAGACGATATAAGAGAAGGTCTTACTGCTGTTATTAGTGTAAAGTTAGCAGAGCCTGAATTTGAGGGGCAAACAAAAACTAAACTTGGTAATCCTGAAATTAGAGGGGTTGTCGATACTACTGTAGGAGAATATGTTTCTTCTTATCTTGAAGAAAACCCTACTGTTGCAAAGCAAATCGTTGAAAAAGTAATTATGGCTCAAAGAGCTAGAATGGCAGCTAGAAAAGCCAAAGATTTAATTAGAAGAAAAAGCGTTCTTGAAAGCACTGCCCTACCTGGGAAATTAGCTGACTGTAGAGAAAAAGACCCTGCTAAATCTGAAATATACATCGTGGAAGGGGATTCTGCGGGAGGAAGTGCTAAGCTTGGAAGAGATTCTAAAATACAAGCGATTTTACCTTTAAGGGGTAAAATTCTAAATGTAGAAAAAGCTAGACTTGATAGAATTTTAACAACAGATACAATTCGTTCTATGATTACTGCTTTTGGGACAGGTATTCACGATGAATTTGATATTGAAAAAGCAAGGTATCATAAAATTGTAATCATGACGGATGCGGATGTAGATGGTGCTCATATTAGAACCTTACTTCTTACTTTCTTCTACAGATATATGCCTGGTTTAATTGAGCAGGGGTATGTATATATTGCTCAACCGCCACTTTATAAAATAGAAAAAAATAAAAGTGCTTATTATGTATATACAGATAAAGAGCTAGAAGATAAACTAGAAGAAATAGGAAAAGACAAAGTGTCTCTTCAAAGATATAAAGGTCTTGGGGAGATGAATGGAGAACAGCTTTGGGATACAACTATGAATCCTGATACTAGAACACTTCTTCAAGTGACAATTGATGATGCACTTTACGCAGATGAGATTTTCTCTATTTTAATGGGGGATCAAGTGCAACCAAGAAAAGAATTTATTACAGAAAATGCAAGAAAAGTTACAAACTTAGATATATAGGAAAGGTAGAATAAGATGTCAAATAAAGATATGATAAATCATGGCAAAATAGAAAAAAGAGACATTGTTGATGAAATGCAAACATGTTATATAGACTATGCCATGAGTGTTATAGTAGGTAGAGCCCTTCCTGATGTAAGAGATGGGCTAAAGCCTGTACATAGAAGAATCCTTTATTCAATGGAGGAGCTTGGAATTAAAAGTACAGGACAATATAGAAAAAGTGCTCGTATTGTTGGGGATGTTATGGGTAAGTATCACCCTCACGGTGATAGTGCTATTTATGATGCTATGGTAAGACTTGCTCAAGATTTTTCCATTAGATACCCTCTTGTAAACGGTCATGGAAACTTTGGTTCTATTGATGGAGACAGAGCGGCGGCTATGCGTTACACTGAAGCTAGAATGACAAAAATGACAACTCAAATGCTTAGAGATATTGGTAAAGATACCGTTGATTTTGTCTCTAACTTTGATGATACTCTAAAGGAACCTAGCGTTCTACCTAGTAGATTCCCTAACCTTTTAGTAAATGGATCTAGTGGTATCGCTGTAGGTATGGCTACAAATATTCCTCCTCACAATTTAGGAGAAGTTATTGATGCAATTATTGCTTTGATTGACTCTAATATGGAGGCGAGCGTTTCTCAGTTACTTAAATATGTAAAAGGCCCAGACTTCCCAACTGGTGGGATTATCATGGGAAGGTCTGGAATTCACTCTGCTTATACTACTGGAAGAGGTAGAATAAAGCTTAGAGCAAAAAGTAATATTGAAAGTATTACAAAAACAAGAGATAGAATTGTTATTACAGAAATTCCATATATGGTTAATAAATCTAAACTTGTTGAAAAGATTGCTGATCTTGTAAAAGATAAAAAAGTAGTTGGAATTTCAGATATTAGAGATGAGTCTGATAGAAATGGAATTAGAATTGCTATTGACTTAAGAAAAGATATTAATGCAAATATCATCTTAAATCAGCTTTATAAATATACTCAGCTACAAGACACTTTCGGGGTTATTATGTTAGCCCTTGTAAACAATCAACCAAAAGTACTTAACTTAAAAGAAGTTTTAGAAAACTATATTGGCCACCAAAAAGAAATCGTAGTTAGAAGAACTACCTTTGATCTTAACAAAGCAAAGGCAAGAGCTCATATATTAGAAGGGCTTTTAATTGCTCTTGATAATATTGATGAAATCATTAAGATTATTAGAAGTTCTTATGATAATGCTGAAGAAAAATTAATGGCTAGATTTGACCTTTCTGAGATACAAGCAAAAGCTATTGTAGACATGAGACTTAGAAGACTGCAAGGCTTAGAAAGAGAAAAGCTAGAAGGGGAATATAAAGAGTTATTAGCCCTTATTAATAAGCTAGAAGAAATCTTAGCAAATGAACATTTAGTAATGAATATTATTAAAGAAGAAATTCTTGAACTGAAAGCTAGCTTTAATGATGAGAGAAGAACTTCTTTTGAAGAAGATGATGAAGACTTCCACATGGAAGACTTAATTGAAGAAGAAGATATTGTTGTTACAATTACTCATGTAGGGTATGTAAAAAGAGTTTCTGCAAATACTTATAAAGCACAAAAAAGAGGTGGAAAAGGAATAACTGCCCTATCTACTAGAGATAACGACTTTGTAAAACACTTATTTACTACAACAACACATCATTATATTATGTTCTTTACAAACAAAGGTAAAGTTTATAGGCTTAAAGGATACGAGCTACCAGACGCTTCAAGAACAGCTAAAGGGACTGCTATTGTAAACTTATTAGCTCTAGACCCAGGAGAAAAAATAACTGCTGTAATTCCAATTAAAGAGTTTAAAGATGATGAATACTTAGTAATGGCAACAAAAGAAGGTATCTTTAAGAAAACTGCTGTTAGTGAATATGATTCTTCTAGAAAAAATGGAATTATTGGAATTAACTTAAATGAAGAAGATGAATTAATTGGCGTTAATTTAACTGATGGAAAACAAAACATTATCCTTGGAACTAGTAATGGGGTTGCTATTAAATTTAACGAAGAAGAAGTAAGACCTATTGGTAGAGTTTCTAAAGGGGTTAGAGGAATCAACCTTAGGGATGATGATCTTGTTATTGGAATGGATTTAGCAAAAGATGATGACTTTGTTTTATCTGTGACAGAAAATGGTTTTGGTAAACTTACAAAAACTTCCCTATATCCAACTCAAGGTAGAGCTGGAAGAGGGGTAGTAAACTATAAGACTACAAAGAAAACTGGAAATGTATCAGGAATGTGTGTAATCAATAAAGAACACCACGATATTATGTTAATTAGCATTGATGGCACAGTAATTAGAATTGATACAGGAGACATTTCCCAAATGGGAAGAAGTACTTCAGGGGTTAAGGTTATGAGACTAGAAGAAGATGTAAACATCGCAACTATCGCTAAAGTGCCTTCTGCTCCAGAAGAAGAACTAGATTTAGATGAATAAAAAAAAGACATATGCCTTAGGGCATATGTCTTTTTATTTTACTTTGTTTTTATTATATAATTCCCATTCCCTCATATAAAGAATGCATTTGACTTGAAATACGCTGATACCAAGTTTGGTTTGAAGCATATCTTTTGTTAACCCCTTGTACAGTTTTCCCATTATACAAAGACCCATCTTCTGATAAATAATTTTCACTAAGAGCTTTTGCTACAACATCGATACATTCAGACTTTGAAGAAAATCCACTTCTACCAAATCCAAACATATTATTTTCTCTAAATAAAATCGTCCCCCAAGCACTTTCATGAGCTGCAACAGCCATTAAAAATACACTGTTTACTCCATATTTTTCCTCAGCCTCTATAAAGTCTTTTTCAAGACCTACAAGGCCTCCTTTTGTAACTTTTTTAAGGTCTTCTTCGCTAACCCCACTAGGCTTAGTTAAGTCTAGAGAATATATTTTTTCGCTACTTGAAACAGAATCTTTTATCATCTCTTTTTCAAGAGCTAGTGTTGTATAAGATATAACTTCTTGTATATCTTCCTGTGCATGAGCGTTAAATGCTTCTACCGCTCCACTTTCGTCAATTTGTCTTATTATGTTTTCTTTAGTTTCTTTGTTATGTATAAAGATAGTAAGTAAAGTAGCTATAATAACTATTCCCACTATTATCATATGTTTTTTATTTATATTTTCCATTTTTTATTTTTTTCTCCTTTTTAACAAAGTATTTGCCATTATACTAAATTTAAAATCAAAAGTCAAAGCTTTTTGGGAAAATATAATATGTCTTTAATAAAAAATGAATTGTTCTTTTGTAGGTGCCACTAACAAAAAGTAAAGGAATGGGAAAAACCCTTCTTTCTTTTACATAAAAGCCTCTTTTATATGTAGGGGGAGCCTACTATAAATATAAAAAATCAAAAGAAGATACTCTATATATAAAAAATTGCACTTTATTAATAATAGTATATAAGTAGTAAATATGGTGCTTTTTATTTTTTTAAAAAGCAAAGCCACCCGTTCCCGTGAGGGAATCATTGGGTGGACTTAATATTTACGGAAATAATAACAGGCTTTTACTCCCCGTTTTGCCAAAAAAGGGGTATTTTTCGTTCTTTTGATATCAAAAGAACAATTATTTTTTTATAAAAGAAAACTTATATATAAAAAAAAGGAATGGCAAAAGCCATTCCCTTATCTTTTAGTTTATGAAGTTTTTATTATTCTTTCTTCCCTAAATTAGAAGATGTAAAAGAGCCTTTATTATTAATCGTTGACTTTCTAAGCTCTTTAAGTTCGACTTTATTATCCTCTATAACATTAATCATGTCTCTTAACTCATCTTGGATATTTTTAAGAACTGTTGCTGAATAATCAATTGAGCCAACTCTAAGTTGTAAAGCTTCTGTTTGGGCGCTTTTAGCAAGGGCTTGAGCTTTGTTGTAAGCACTCCTTGTTATCTCGTCAGAATCAATAAGCTCCCTCATCTTTCTTTCTGCTTGGCGAACAATTTTGTCTCCTTGCTTTCTAGAATTTTCAAGTATTACTCTTTCTTCTTCTTTTATTTTTATTGCATCCTTTAAATCAAGGGGAATATTTAATCTAATATCTTCGATTAAATCAAGCACATCTTCTTGGTCTACCATAATCTTAGAAGAAAATGGGACAAGTGAGGCATTTTCCATGATATCTTCAAGTTTTTGTAATAATTCTAATACTTTCATAATCTGTCTCCTTTAGCTTAATTCACTATATTTATTTTTCAGCGCTTCTTCTACATTAGGAGGAACAATCCCAGAAATATCCCCTCCAAAATATGCAATTTCTTTTACCATACTAGAGCTAACATAAGAATATTCTGTGCTAGCAACAAAAAGAACACTTTCTATCTTCTCATTAAGATTTCTATTAATAGTAGCCATTTGGAATTCATAATCAAAGTCTGTTACAACTCGAATTCCCCTTATTAGTGTATAAATATCTTTATTTTTACAATAGTCAGCCATTAATCCCTCGTGGACTTCTATAACAACTTTATCACTAATTCCAACTAAAGCCCCTTCAATCAGCTTTATTCTCTCCTTAACACTAAAGAAATAATCCTTCTTAGGATTTTCCATAATTACAACATATATTTTGTCAAAAACCCCACTACTTCTTTTGATAATATCTAAATGCCCTTTTGTAATTGGGTCAAAGCTTCCTGCGTATATAGCCTTTTTCATCTCTACTCCTTAATATAAAAATCTATTTTGCTTAAAGAATATACTTTACTTTTGAATTTATGATAAGGTGGAGTAAACACTTCTTTATTTTTATCAAATTCCACAATCAAAATTCCATTTTTTTTAAGTATATCATATTTAACAATATTTTCTATAAGAAAATCTATTTTTTCATAATTATAAGGTGGATCTAAATAAATTATATCAAATTTTTCCCCTGTTTTACTCACAAAATTAATAGCATCATTTTTTTTAATAATAGCAAATTCATTTGCCTTTGTTCTCCCTACATTTTCTTTTGTTAGTTTAATGCTATCATTATTATTATCAATAAAGTAACACAGCCTGGCCCCTCTGCTAATAGCCTCTAGCCCAATATTTCCACTTCCTGAAAACAAATCTAAAATAACACCTTCCTCTACATAAGGCATAATTATATTAAAAATATCTTCTTTTATTCTATTTGTTGTAGGGCGAACTTTTTTGTCCTTTGGGCTAATTAGGTTCATCCCTCCCATTTTTCCTGATATAATTCTCATAATCTTCTCCTAATTCCAGGTTATTTCCCCGGTAATATATTGGTATTTTTCCTTTAAATAATTTAAATATAATTCATTTTCTTTATTTTTATCATCCATAATACTTTCCACCAACAAACTGGCTTTATTAAATATTTCCATATTTTCCATAGCCTTATAAATATTAAACCCATCTTTGCCACTTTGTCTATATCCTAAAATATCCCCCATCCCTCTTAGCCTTAAATCTTCTTTACTTATCTCAAAACCATCTTGATTATTTTTAATAGCCATAAGCCTTTCAATACTAGTTTTTGATTTTGTGTCACTTATTAAAATACAATAAGACTCTTCACTTCCTCTACCTACCCTGCCTCTAAGCTGGTGTAGGGTTGACATACCAAACCTGTGAGCATCCTCTATAATCATAATCGTAGCATTTTTATTATCTATTCCTACCTCTATAACAGTAGTAGCAATAATTATAGGAATTTTCCCAAGATAAAATTTTTCCATTATATCTTCTTTTTCATCTTCTTTCATTTTCCCATGGATACAAGCAATATCATATTCAAGGAAATAATCTCTTTTTAGCCTTTCATATACTTCCTTAACGCTTAAGATTTCTTCCCCTTCAATACTTGGAACAACAATGTAACACTGAAAGCCTCTATTTATATTTTCTTTTACAAAGTTATAAATCCTATCATAATAGCTGGAATTTCTAATATATGTTTTTATTTCCCTCCTACCACTAGGCTTTGCTTTTACAATGCTAACCTCTAAGTCCTTATAAAAGCTTAGTGCTAAGGTTCTTGGGATAGGAGTGGCGCTCATTACTAGAGTGTGGACAACCTCCCCCTTTTTACTTATAAGCCCTCTTTGCTTTGCTCCGAATCTATGTTGTTCGTCTATTACTGCAAGGCCTAAGTTTTCATATTTAACCTTTTCACTAAAAGCGCTATGAGTCCCTATAACAATATCCGCTTTCCCACTACTAATATCTTCATATATTTCTTGCTTTTCCTTAGGGGTTAACTTTGAATGAATTAAGACAATATTAAAATCTTTAAATATTTTTTTTAAGTTTTCAAAGTGTTGCATAGCAAGAAGTTTTGTTGGAGCTAAAAAAGCTCCTTGATATCCATTTTTTACACACTGATATAAGCCATACATCCCAATAAGAGTTTTTCCACACCCTACATCTCCTAGCACAAGGCGGTTCATCACCTTTCCACTAAGAAAATCCTTATCAATATCTAAAATAACCTCTTCTTGAGAAGGGGTTAGCGAAAAGGGAAACAAACTTTTAAAAGCATCCTTGTTTGACAGGACAAAAGGAGATGTCTTTTTACTTTGTCTTAACATTTTACTTTTAAGAGCGGTATAAGCAAAGCTAGCACACTCATCAAAAAAAAGTCTCTCTCTCCCTTTTTTAACATCTTCTTCACTCTTTGGCAAATGTATTTTTCTATAAGCCTCTTTAAGGCTTAAAAGATTGTTTTCATCTTTAAAATCTTTAGGAATAAAGTCTTTAATCTCTACTATATCAAGACTTTGGGAAATAAATTTACAAAACTGAGTATTTGTAATTTTATTTTTAGAGCTAAGGGGATATATACTATTTAACCCCTCTTTTATTTTTTGGTTTTTCCCTTTTTCTGAACAAATAGGATTTGTTAAGTTAAAAGAACCATCTATAATTTCTACTTTTCCATATATTAAATATTCTTTTTCTTCCTTAAGATTATTTATTATATATGGATTGTTAAAAAAGGTAGCATATACTATACTACCTTTACTTTCAAATTTTACTTTTGTTATACTTAAACCAGATCTTATTACTCTTGTTTTATACCCTTTTATAAAGGTAGCCAAAACTAAGTTTTTACTATTTATAAGAGCCTCATTAATAAATACTTCCCCAGGAATCTCTTCATAAGTTCTAGGAAGATATTCTATTAAGTCATATAAATTGTTTATCCCACTAAGGGCTAGTTGATCTAGAGTTTTTTGACCTACTCCCTTAAGAGTAAGTAAGCTTTCTTTCATATTACTCCACACTAACAATGTAGTAATACAAAGGCTGTCCTCCAAAGTTTAGTTCTACATCTAAATCTTCATATTTTTCTTCTATTGCTAAAGCTAATTTTTTTGCTTCACTTTCTTTAACATCTTCCCCAAAATAAAGACTGATGATTTCACTGTCTTCATCTACCATGCTATCAACTAAGTCAAGGGCTACCCTATCAATCTCGCTACCATTTACTACGATATCAGAGCCTAATATACCAAGGATGTCCCCTTCGCTAATTACTTTGTCTTTGATACTAGTATCTCTTACTGCAAAAGTAACTTGCCCTGTTTTTACGAAAGAAATAGCTTCATTCATCTCTTCACTATTTTCTTTTAAGTCTGAGCCTTCATCAAAAACCATCATAGCGCTTATCGCTTCAGGAATAGTTCTTGTTGGAATAACTTCAATATTTTTATCACTCATATCTTTAGCTTGCGTAGCAGCTAAAATGATATTTTTATTGTTAGGCATTAAAATATAGTTTTTAGCGTTAGTTGCATCAATGATTTCCATAAAATCTTGAGTTGATGGGTTCATAGTTTGACCCCCCTCAATCACATAAGTAACTCCTAAGTCTTTTAGTATTTTACTCATGCCACTTCCTGCTGCAACCCCTATAAATACATATTCTACTTCTTCTTTACTATATTTCTCTTCTTTTTTTGCTTCCATGCTTACAAGAGTTTCGCTGTGTTGCTCTTTCATATTCTCAATTTTAATCTTGCAAAGCTCCCCACAAGCAGCAGCTATTTTCATAGCCACCCAAGGCACATTTGTGTGAACATGAATTTTTACAATTGCTTCATCTCCAACAACAAGTAAGCTATCTCCTAAAGGAGTTAACTTATCTTTAATAGCTCCTTTTATAGCGTTACTATATCTTTCATTTTCTTTTTTAATTCTAACTAAAAATTCAGTGCAATATGCAAATGTAATGTCTTCAATATTCATAGTAACAGGATTTATGATTTCATCTTGTTTATCTTCATAAATAGCAACAACTTCTTCACCTTTTAGGATTTTTAAAGCTCCTTCAAATAAACAAAGTAGACCTTTACCCCCTGCATCTACTACCCCTGCTTCTTTTAAAACAGGTAGCATATCTGGAGTTTTATCTAAAGCAATTTCTCCTGCTTTTAATATGTCTTCCATAAAAAGAACTAACTCTTCATATTTTTGAAAGTTATCCATAGCAAATTCTGACATCATTCTAGCTACTGTAAGAATTGTTCCCTCAGTTGGTTTCATAACAGCTCTGTAAGCCATAGTTGAAGCTTCTTTAATGGCTAAAGCAAAAACCTCTGGTGTTATATCTTCTTTATTTTGTAGTCCTTTTGCAAAACCTCTAAATAATTGAGATAAAATAACTCCTGAGTTTCCTCTAGCACCCATAAGGGCACCATTAGAGCAGGCACTAGAAAGTTCTGTTGTGCCTCCATTAATCTTATTTACTTCTTCCACTGCTGATTTTACTGTTAATGCCATATTTGTACCCGTATCTCCGTCTGGAACAGGGAACACATTTAAGTTATTTACTATTTGTTTATTGTTTTCTAAATTAGAGTAAGCTCCAATTATTGCTTTTTTAAACTTACTATTTTCTATTTCTACCATTTTCTTGCCTTTCCTAATCCTATACTATGTTCTTACACTTACTACATGAACATTTATTTTTTTGATTTTTAAATTTGTTTCTTTTTCAATTTTATATTTTACTGTATCAACTAAATTATCAGCTACTACTTCCATTTTAATCCCAAACTCTACTATTACATATAAATCAATAGTTAAAATTCCATCTTCATTTAAAACTTTAACACCTTTTCTAAGGTTTTCTCTTTTTAATAATTCGATAAAACCTGTAATTGTATTTTTACTTGCGATTCCCACAATCCCAAAACATTCACTGGCGCAAACTCCAACCATTTGCTCTAATACGTCGTTTGAGACTTCTATAATAGAAGTATTCTTTTTTACATCTAAACTCATATCTACACCTTCCTCCTATAACAAACTTTTGCTATAAATATTAAGATTACAAAATATTATACCATATTTTTTTGTTTTTAATAGCAATTCTATAGAAATAATAAGAATTATTCATAAAGAATTCTATTTTTTTATGATATATATTTACAAAACAACTTCTTTCATTTATGATATATTTTAAAATATATAGACTACAAATTTTTAGGAGGTAAATTTAAGTGGATAAAATATTGAAAGAGGGGCTAACTTTTGATGATGTCCTTTTAGTTCCAAGAAAAAGTGATATTATACCATCGAAAGTAAAAACTACTACAAGATTAACAAAAAACATTAACCTAAACATTCCTCTTGTTAGTGCAGGAATGGATACTGTAACAGAATCTAGACTTGCTATTGCTATGGCTAGACAAGGTGGGATTGGGATTATACATAAAAATATGACAATTGAAAAACAAGCATACGAAGTAGACAAAGTAAAAAGAAGTGAGCATGGAGTTATCGTTGATCCATTTTCTCTTTCTCCTAAACATTTTGTTAAAGATGCTCTTGAATTAATGGCAAGATATAGAATTTCTGGTGTTCCTATTACTGAAGGTGGAAAACTAGTTGGAATTATTACAAACAGGGATTTAAGGTTTGAAAATGATCCTAATAAAAAAATTGAAGATGCCATGACTAAAGATAACCTTGTAACTGCCCCTGAGGGAACAACCTTAGAAGAAGCTGAAAAAATATTAAAACAAAGAAAGATTGAAAAACTTCCTATTGTAGACAAAGATTATAACTTAAAAGGCCTTATTACAATAAAAGATATTGAAAAAATAATACAATATCCTCAATCTGCAAAAGATCATCAAGGTAGACTTTTAGTAGGGGCTGCTATTGGTACAACTGAAGACACTCTTGATAGAGTAAAGGCTTTAGTTAAAGCTAAGGTAGATGTTGTAGTTTTAGATACTGCTCACGGACACTCTTCTAATGTAAGTATGTGGCTTAAAAAAATAAAACAAGCCTATCCAAATCTTGATGTAATCGCAGGAAATGTTGCAACAAAAGAGGCTACTATAGATTTAATCAAAGCCGGAGCTGATGCGGTTAAAGTAGGAATGGGGCCAGGGTCTATTTGTACAACAAGGGTTGTAGCTGGAATTGGTGTTCCTCAAATTACTGCTGTTATGGACTGTGCTGAGGCTGCAAGAGAGTATAATATTCCAATCATTGCTGATGGAGGGGTTAAATACTCTGGAGACGTGCCAAAGGCTATTGCCGCAGGGGCAGATAGTGTTATGCTTGGTAGTATGCTAGCAGGAACAAAAGAAAGTCCTGGAGAGCTTATTTTATATCAAGGAAGACAATTTAAAGCATATAGAGGAATGGGTTCTGTTGGGGCGATGAGTGAAGCAAATAACTCCTCAGATAGATATTTCCAACAAAATGAAAGAAAACTTGTTCCAGAAGGGGTTGAGGGTAGAGTTGCTTATAAAGGAGCTTTAGCTGATACTATATTCCAACTTGTTGGAGGTCTTCGTTCTGGAATGGGATACTGTGGATGTTCTTGTATTAAAGAGTTAAAAGAAGACACAAGCTTTGTGAAAATTACGGCTGCTTCTTTAAAAGAAAGTCATCCTCATGATATAACTATCGTAAAAGAATCCCCTAATTATACTAGTGAATTTTAAGGAGGCTTTTTGTGGAAAAAGAAACAATAATAGTTTTAGATTTTGGTGGACAATATAACCAACTTATAGCAAGAAGAGTAAGGGATGAGAATGTATACTGCGAAATCTTACCTTATGACACAGATATAAATAGATTAAAAGAAAAAAATCCTAAAGGAATTATCTTTACAGGAGGCCCCTCTAGTGTAAATGGAGAAAACTCTCCTTTTTGCTCTATGGAGGTTTTTGACCTTGGAATTCCTATTCTTGGGATATGTTATGGAATGCAACTAACTGCTAAAATGTTAGGAGGAGAAGTTGCTCCTTGTGAAAAAAGCGAATATGGAAAAGTTGAATTTACATATAATGAAAGTCCTTTATTTAAAGGAATAAACAAGGAAAGCTTTAATTCTTGGATGAGTCATACTGACCAAGTTTCTAAGGCTCCAAGTGGCTTTACTATAGACGGATACACCTCTACTTGCCCTGTAGCAAGTATGAGTAGCAAGGAAAAAAATATTTATGGTGTACAGTTTCACCCAGAGGTAACCCACTGTGAATATGGACAAGAAGTTCTTCACAACTTTTTATTTGAGGTTTGTAAGGTTAGTGGCTCTTGGTCAATGAAAAATTTTACAAATATTCAAATTGAAAAAATAAAAAAAGAAGTTGGAGACAAAAAAGTTTTATGCGCCTTAAGTGGAGGAGTTGACTCTTCTGTTGCGGCTGTTTTAGTCCATAAAGCTATTGGGGACAACTTAACTTGTATCTTTGTAGATCACGGCCTTCTTAGAAAAGGGGAAGGTGACTATGTAGAAAAAACTTTTAAAGAAAAGTTTAATATGAATTTTATTAGGGTTAATGCCAGTGATAGATTTTTCTCTGCCCTTAAAGGGGTAAGTGATCCTGAGAAAAAAAGAAAAATTATTGGAAATGAATTTATTAATGTTTTTGATGAAGAATCTAATAAGCTAGAAGATATTTCATACCTACTTCAAGGGACAATTTATCCTGATGTTATTGAAAGTGGAACAAAAGATGCGGCAGTTATTAAAAGTCACCACAATGTTGGAGGCCTGCCTGAGGATATGAAACTTGACTTAATCGAGCCTTTAAGAGAGCTTTTTAAAGATGAGGTTAGAAAAGTTGGTAGAGAGCTTGGTATTCCTAGTGAAATTGTTGAGCGTCAACCTTTCCCAGGCCCTGGTCTTGGAATACGAGTAATTGGAGAAGTTACAAAAGAAAAAGTGGAAATCCTTCAAAATGCTGATCATATATTTACTAGTGCAATTGATAATATCAATGAAGATGGTAGCGTTTGGCAATACTTCGCAGTTCTTCCAGGAAATAGAACTGTTGGGGTTATGGGAGATGAGCGAACTTATGACTATACCATAGGCCTAAGGGCTGTGAGTAGTGTGGACGGAATGAGCGCCGACTTCTCAAGGCTAGATATGGAATTTTTAGGAAATGTAGCAAACAAGATAATCAACGAAGTGGATCATGTAAATAGAGTGGTTTATGATATTACATCTAAGCCACCTGGGACTATTGAGTGGGAGTAAGCCTTTACCTTTCTAAATCATATAGTCCATTTAAATAACTATATAAAAAGATAAACAGGTAACTGATTTTTTGAAAATCTCTTACCTGTTTTTTGCGTTTATTTATAAACTGTAATTGTGAAAGACCTTAGTAGATTGGGGAGAGATTAATTATTTGCCAGCAGATGTTTCAATTCAGAAATACTTATATATTTATCATTAAGTTTTCTGTGCAACATAGCATGGCAGTTAGGGCAAACAGGGATTAAGTCGGTTTCAGGATTAACAGAGTATTCCTCATTGATTTCACTTATAGCAACTATATGGTGTACATGGATAAAACCTTTTCCAATTTCACCATAAATATCTTCAAAGTTCATACCACATATATGACAATAACAACCATAGTGATCAATGCATTTTTTTCTAGCTTCAGCACTTCGTTCATATTTATTAACGGTAACTGTTACTTTTGCACCTTCAATGCAACTATCTGTTTGGTCAGAATCAGGAAATACCTCAGCACTTAAATTATTAAAATAATTGTCACTTAGAAATGTAAAAAACTGTGGCAATGCAGCACGGATATAACCTTTTTCTAAATAAGATGACTGTCGTCTATCCTTTAAAAAAGTTAATAAGCTTTTGTAAAAATCACTATTTAAATCATATACGTAATCACTTATTTCTTTTATTCTATGTAGACTTTTTTCATTTATAATTGTTATCTCTAAAAATTCACAAAGATACTTAATAGCATTATGGTATGAGCGAGCTTTGCCAGATTCTACCCCAGGAGTAGTGCAGAATATTTCGAATTCTTCTAACATAATTTTCATTTGCATTACCTATTCTTTCTTTAGATCATCGTTAAAAGCTGCTACCATAGCATCACTAAATTCTTGTGATGGTATTTTAACAAAGCTATCACCAACAAGTGGTTTAGGATAGTTATATCTCCAAAAGTCGTATTCTTCCTTTGTCATTTCACCACCAACAAACACCTACTTTTTATTTTTTCCATCATACCACAAACCCTAAAATTTTACAATTATACTATCTCCTACCGCCAAACCCCTTTTTTAAAAGAAATATTTACATTTTAATAGTGCATCACTTAAGAAAATCAAGAAATTATAATGTTTAATTTAGTAAAGTAATGATACAGTATACTTTGCGTATAAATGAATGTTATTTTTATAGCATAACAATATTTATCTGTTGACAAGATTGAAATCTTATGTTAAAGTAAATTTAAAGAAATATTTCTCGATTTGCAATGTTATTTTTTTACCACAACATGAAAGAGGTGAGCGCTATTAAATTAAGTGAATTATGTGAGATAAGGACAGGCCTTATTCTCTCAAGAAAACAAGCTAAATCTAAAACCCAGTTTTACTATAAACAACTTACCCTTAAATCTATTGAAGACACTGGATATATTGCTATAAACTTTACTGAAGATTTTTATAGCAAAGAAGAGTTAAATCAAGACTACTTAACAAAAAAAAGGGATATCATCGTTAGGCTGTCCACCCCTTATACTGCTGTTTTAATAGATGAAGATAGAGAAAACTTGGTAATCCCTACTCATTTTGCAGTTGTAAAATGCAAGAAAAAGATAATCACTCCAAAGTATTTATATTGGTTTTTAAACTCTAAAATCGTAAAAAAAGAATATCTTAAAAACAACACTAGTAATATGATAGGAGCAATTAGACCTTTATTTATAGGAGAGCTTGAAATTAAACTACCAACAATGGACAAGCAAGAAAAAATAGGAGAATTTAATATTCTTGCTAAAAAAGAAGAATATTTACTAACTAAATTAGAAAAAGAAAAATCTAAATATACAAGTTTCATACTTGAAAATCTTTATATGAAAGGAAATAAAAATGACAACTAAAACAGATATCCAAAACACTCTTTGGAAAGCTTGTGATAGCTTTCGTGGAAAAATCGACAGTTCAAGATATAAAGACTATATCCTATCTATGCTTTTTGTAAAATACCTTAGCGATGTAAACAAAGAGAGAAAAGCTGAATATGAAAAGCAATATAATGGAGACGCCGATAGAATAAAAAGAGCTATGAGCCGTGAGCGATTTGCCCTTGACGAAGTTTCAACTTTTGACTATTTATATGAAAATAGAGGGGACAGTGAAATAGGACAAAAAATAAACATCGCCCTTTCCCATATTGAAGAACACAACAGCGGCAAACTTCGCAATGTTTTTAGAGCTATTGACTTTAACTCTCAAGTTGATTTTGGTGAGGCTCGTGAAAAAAATGCTGTTCTTAAAAATTTACTCTCTGATTTTTACGAGCTTGACTTAAGCCCTTCTAACCTAGATAGTAGCGATATAATCGGGGACGCTTATGAATATATGATAGCCAACTTTGCCTCTGATGCAGGGAAAAAGGGTGGAGAATTTTTCACCCCAAGCACTGTTTCAACCCTTGTTGCAAAACTTGTTAAACCAAAGGAAAATGACAGGATTTACGACCCGACTTGTGGGAGTGGTGGGCTACTTCTAAAGGCTTATAAAGAGGCTCCAAGCAAAAAAGTTGCCATATATGGACAGGAGAAAAATGCACAAACTTGGGCGCTATGTACTATGAATATGTTTTTACATAACATTGATGATGCAAACATTAAACAAGGGGACACCCTTGCTAACCCTCAGCATTTAGAAAATGATGAACTTATGAAATTTCAAGTAATCTGTGCTAATCCTCCTTTCTCATTCGATAAGTGGGACAGTGGGTTTTTAGGGGAAGTTACAACCGACAGTAAGAAAAAAGCAAAAATGGAAGCAAGCCTTGACCCTTATAAAAGATTTTCTATGGGAGTTCCTCCCTCTTCTAAGGGAGACTATGCTTTTGTTTTACACATGCTTGCTAGCTTAGATGCAAATGGTGGAAGAATGGCTGTTGTTCTTCCTCATGGGGTTCTTTTTAGAGGAGCCAGTGAGGGAAAAATTCGTAGGGAAATTATTGACATGAACTTACTAGACGCAGTTATCGGCCTACCATCTAATTTATTTTTTGGAACAGGGATTCCTGCTTGTATTTTAGTCTTTAAGAAAAATCGCCCTAACCGTGACATACTTTTTATTGACGCAAGTGGAGAGGGAAACTTTGAAAAGGGTAAAAATCAAAATGTACTTCGCATAGAAGATATTAAAAAAATAGTCTCTACATATGAAAGCCGTGAGACTTTAGAAAAATATAGCTATAAGGCTACACATGAAGAGATAAAAGAAAATGATTATAACCTAAATATTCCACGATATGTGGATACTTTTGAGGAAGAAGAAATGGTGGATATTGAGGTGGTTAAGGAAAGTATTAAGAATATAGAAAAAGAGCTTAAAGAAGTGCAAGAGAAGATGAAAAAATATTTGGAGGATATGGGGGTGTAAATGGTATTATGTTTGAACTATATTCACAAAGGATAAAAAATCAAGAGGGTGAGTCAGAGGTTTTCATTTATAATGAATTTTCCAGCAAGTTTAGAAATCAATTTATTTACTGCGTGAAAGATTGTTATAATAGTATGGAGGGGAAAATAGATAAAATTAATAGAAATATTGACTTTTTTCCTGATGCATATGAAATAGGCTTTCTTTGCCTTGATAGCATGGCTGAGCTTATATATAGCATATTTAAAAGGGAAAAAGGACTAGGAGATGAAGTCGGTTCCGATTGGGATGACTTAACAAAGTACATACAAGAATGTGATAATACTGACTTTTTAGATATGATGGATTTAATAGCACATTTGATTTTTAATAAATCAAAAAATATATTTTCTGACATATTTGGCGAAAACATATTTAAAAATCACTTTAGTGGATATATAGATGATGGAATTAACCATATCAACCTTAGACTAAAAGAAAATTTACTAGGCTACGAAATAATAGATGGAAAAGTTATAGCTAAAACCAACACAGTAACCCACGAACATATTATAAAACCAGCATTAAAACTATTGATAGATGAAGATTTTCGAGGAGCTGAAGAAGAATATTTATTAGCATTTGAAAACTTTAAAAATGGCGAAAATGAAAATGCTATAATTAATGGAAATAAAGCCTTTGAAAGTGTCCTAAAGACTATTTGTGGAAAGCTAGAATATCAATACGACCCTTCAAAAGCCTCGGCTAAAAAATTACTAAACATTTTAGAGGAAAATAATTTTTTCCCAGGTTATTTAAAAAACCATTTATCATCTTTAATAAATTCTCTTGAAACTGGAGCTCCAGTGATAAGAAATAAAGTAGCAGGACATGGACAAGGGGAAAATGTCCGAAAAGTGGGAGATGAATATGTTGAATATGTTTTAAATTTAACTGCCACCAACATATTATTTCTCTACAAAATCTATAAAGGCAAGGTGGCTAAATGAACAATGAAATAAAAGAGCGAATCACCAAAATACAAAATGGGGAAATCCCTAAGGGGTATAAAAAAACGAAAGTTGGAATTGTGCCTAGTGAGTGGGAAGTTAAGAAGTTGGGGGAAGTTGCAAAAACTTATTCTGGTGGAACACCAAACACTAATAATAAAGAATATTATTTAGGAACCATTCCTTTTATTCGCTCCGCTGAAATTGATAAAAAACGGACTGAATTATTCATTTCTAAACAAGGCTTAAACAGCTCATCTGCAAAAGAAGTAATTGTAGGCGACTTGTTATACGCCCTATATGGCGCTAATAGCGGAGAATGTGCTATATCCAAACAATGTGGAGCAATAAACCAAGCTGTATTATGTATCAAAAGCTCCGAAAATGTTAAATATTTATACTACTTCCTTTCAAGCAATAAAATAAAAATTATTAACACTTATTTACAAGGAGGGCAAGGCAATTTATCTGCACAAATAATGAAAAACATCAAACTCCCTCTCCCACCCCTACCCGAACAAAACACAATAGCCGAAATACTAAGTACTGAGGATAAAGTAATTGAGCTTAAAGAAAAGCTTATCGAAAAAAAAGAAGCTCAAAAAAAATACTTAATGCAAAATCTCCTAACAGGTAAAAAAAGGCTTACAGGGTTTCGTGGGGAGTGGAATAAGGTGAGGTTGGGGGAGGTTTGTGAGATTATTAAAGGCTCTCAACTTAATAAAAATACTCTTTCAGAATATGATAAATACTATGTTCTAAATGGTGGCATTACTCCGTCAGGATATACAGACAATTGGAATGTAGAAAAAAATACTATTTCAATCAGCGAAGGTGGAAATTCATGTGGATTTGTAAATTATAATACGGAAAATTTTTGGAGTGGTGGACATTGTTACACATTGCAAGATTTAAGTATTAACATGGAAAATTTATTTTTATATTTTACTCTTAAATATAAGCAACAAACTTTAATGGAACTAAGAGTTGGGTCGGGCTTACCAAATATTCAAAAAAAATCTTTATTGAATTTCAAAGTCAACCTCCCACCCCTTGACGAACAAAAGACAATCGCTGAAATTTTATCCACTGCTAATAAAGAAATTGAACTTTTAAAAGCTGATTTAGAAAAAGAAAAAGAAAAGAAAAAAGCATTAATGCAGTTGTTGCTAACTGGGATTGTGAGGGTGTAAAGTATGAGTACTAATAAGAAAAAATTCAACACCCTTGCTAATAAAGATGAACTGCTGGAATTTCTATATACTAAAGGGAAAAACCATAATGAGTATCATCATTATACCACTTTTGACAATGCTATTAAAATAATCAAAAATAAATCATTTTTTCTAACCCGTGGCAATTCTACAAGTATGAATGACCAACATGAACCAACCATCAATGAAGATAGTAATATATGGGATAAAACCTACATTGGCAGTTTTGCATTTGGAGGAAATGAAAATATGGCAATGTGGGGTTTGTACGGTTTACCAAAAGAAAATGCTGTACGAATAACAATTCCGAAAAAAGCTATGGAATCTTGGTTTGATAGCATAAACGAAATTCACGGAATTACTATAGAAAATAATGTTCCTGAATATAAGAGTGTAAATAACAAATTTGATAAATATTTATCTGATATAGTGTATATTGACACTATACAAGATCCGAATTTATCAAAACTTTATTGGAATGATAACTCCTTGAGGATTAAACCATCAGAAAGCATAACCTCCATTGCAGATGAATTAGATATGATAGGGTTTATTAAAAATTTTGCTTGGAAATATGAAAATGAAGTTCGCCTTCTTATTCGCACGGAACCTAATACAAAGCATGAAAAAATTAGTGTTAACATACCCGAAGAAGTTACTAAGAATATATCTATTACAGCTGGACCATGTTTTAACGGCGATATAGGCGAAAGATTGAAAGAAAACCAATGCGATAACAAAGTATCTGAAAGTATATTTAAGGGCTTAGTGAACTACAAAATTTTATGCAGTATGTGCTTGCATGAAAATTTTATAAATAAGGAGTAAAATAATGCTAAAAGACCTATACTTAGAAAAAAACATCAGCCAAACCCCAGCCATAGAGCTACTTAAATCTATGGGATACATATATATTCCCCCAGAGGAGGCCCTAAGAAAGCGAGGGAGTAAATACGATGTTATCTTAAAAGATATTCTTCGCTCACAGCTTAAAAAGCTAAATACATACACTTTTGGAGGAGAGAAAAAGGAGTTTTCCCCTGGTAATATTGAGCGTGCTATAGAAGATATAAACCTACCCCTAAATGACGGGCTTATTAAGTGTAGTGAAAAAATATTTAATATGCTCCTACTTGGTAATAGCTACTTAGAACTTCTAGGAGATGGGAAAAGCCTTAGCTTTAATCTAAAATATATTGACTGGGATAATTTTGATAATAATGTATTTCATGTAACTGAAGAATTTTCTGTAGAAAGTCTTGATAAAGAACATAACGCAAGGCCGGATATAGTGTTATTTATTAATGGAATTCCCTTTGGGGTTATTGAGTGTAAAACTCCACAAATTTCAGTAGAGCAAGGGATAGAACAAATGGTTAGGAACCAAAAAACAGAGTGGATCCCTCAACTTTTTAAATTCACTCAAATTCTTGTGTCTACAAATAAAAACACTGTAAAATATGCTACCACAGGAACACCAAAAAAGTTTTGGTCTATTTGGCGAGAAGAAGACAAGAGTTTTTTAGAAAATCAACTTAATATCCATATTAAAAATAGACAAAAGACTATTCAAGATGAAAATATTATTTCACTTTTCTCAAAGGATAGAGTGAAAGACTTAATAAAATATTTTGTTTTATACGATGCTAATATTAAGAAAATTTGCAGATACCAACAATACTTTGCAATCAAAGAAGCAATGAAAACTATCACTACTTTTGACAAAAAAGGAAATCGCAAAAGTGGTGTTGTTTGGCATACCCAAGGAAGTGGAAAAAGCCTTACTATGGTTATGTTAGCAAAATTATTATTACAAGAGTTATCAAAACAAAACCCTAAAGTTATTATCATAACCGATAGGAAAGAACTAGATAACCAAATCGCAAAAACCTTTTCCCACACAAGATTAAATCCAGCAAAGGCAGCAAGTGGCAAACACTTAGTAGAGCTTATAGATAGCCATAAAGCAGATGTTATTACTACGATAATTAATAAATTTAATACCGCTGAAAAAATGGACAGTAAAAATTTATCAAAGGATATATTTGTTCTTGTTGATGAAAGCCACCGTTCAAACTATGGTGGCCTTGCAACAAAAATGCGAACAGTTTTCCCAAATGCCTGCTATATAGGTTTTACAGGAACACCCCTTATGAAAAAAGAAAAAAACACAATGGCAAAGTTTGGGGACTTAATCCATAAATACACTATCAAAGATGGCGTAGAAGATGGAGCGATTGTTCCCTTAATTTATGAGGGAAAATTTGTAGATCAAAATGTTGATGAAGAAAATATAGACTTATGGTTTAAACAAGTAACAAAAAGACTTAACGAAAAAGAAAGAAAAGATTTAAAAGACAAGTGGAGTAGCATTAGGCGCCTAACTTCAACTGATTCAAGAATTAAAAGAATAGCTCTTGATATTGATGAGCATTTTACTGGGGGTTATAAAAATACAGGCTTTAAAGCCATGCTTGCAACCAACTTTAAAAAAGATGCCGTTAGGTATTTAGAGTGTTTTGAAACTTTTTCTGATTTAACTTGTGCTGTTATAATCTCTCCCCCAGATATCAGGGAGGGGGCTGAAAATATTGATGATGAAATAGACGATAAAGTTCGTAAATACTGGGATAAGATGATAAAAGCTTATGGAGATGGGGACAAATATGAAGAGGCTATCAAAAATAAATTTTTAGATGGAGAAATTGATATTTTAATAGTTTGTAGCAAACTTTTAACAGGCTTTGATGCCCCAAGATGTCAAGTTTTATACATAGACAAAGAATTAAAAGAACATGGACTTCTTCAAGCTATTGCCAGAACAAATAGACTTTATGAGGGGAAAGATTATGGACTAATCGTTGATTATAGAGGGCTTATTACAAGGCTTAATGATGCTATGGATACTTATACTGGAGCAGGTCTTGAAAACTTTGAAGGTGGAGATTTAAAGGGAACGATTGTGGATATAATCTCTGTTATAGCTAGCTTAAGAGAGGCAAATAGCAATCTTTGTCAGCTATTTATCACATTAAAAAATAGTCAAGATACCGAAGAAGTAGAAAGTTATTTAGCTGATGAAAAAATTAGAGAAAGCTTTTATGATTTTGTATGCGCTTTAGGTAAGCATTTATCTATGACAATGAATTCAGAAGTTGTTTATGAAACTATTGATAGAAAAGAGCTAAAAACTTATCAAGATAATTTTATTTTTTATTCAAAAGTTAGAAGAAGTGTTAAAGTTAGATATCATGATGCAATAGACAATAATGAGTATGAACCCTTAATGCAAAATCTTCTTGATACTCATTTATCCGTAGCAGGACTTAATCAAATCACAAAGCCTGTTGACATATTAAATAAAGATGAATTTGAAAAAGAAATTGAAGAGCTTACCTCCCTTAAGGGAAAAGCCGATGCAATCACTAGCAGTATGACAAAGGCAATTAGTGAAAGGCGTGATGAAAATCCTGCTTATTATGATAGCTTTTCTGAAAAAATAAAGTCCGCATTAGAAGAGTATAAAGATAAAGTTATATCAGAAAGTGAATACCTTGCAAAAATGAAGTCTATTCTTGCAGACTTTAGAGAAAATAAAACCGATATAACTTACCCTAGTGAAATAAAAAAGAATTTACACGCCCAAGCTTTCTACGGAGTTATTTGCGCTATACTGGATAATGAAATTAATATAAATGATTATAGTGAGATTATAACTTATGCTACTATAGAAATTACAAAAATAATCGAAAAATACAACCAAGTAGACTGGTCGACTAATACTACAATCCATAAAAAAATAGCACAAGAAATAGATGACTTATTCTATGAAATAGAAAAAGAAAAAGCTTTAAAATTAACATTTGATGCTATTGACATGATTATAGAAAATGTGAAAACCGTTGCTCTTAGGAGGTTTAAATGAGTGAAACTTCTAAGAAAAAATACTTAAGCGTAGATAGCCGAGTTATTAAATATACACTAATTCAAAAAGATGTAAAAAATATTAACCTTAGAATAAAATCAAATGGGGAAATTTCTATTTCTGCAAATAAATCCGTCAGCCTAAGCCACATAGAAAATTTTATTAAAAATAAGTCTAGCTTTGTATTTAAACACTTAGATAAATTCGAAGATATGAAAAAATACACTCCTAGCAAAAAGAAGTACATAAGTGGGGAAAGCTTTTTACTTCTTGGAAAATCTTTACGCCTTAAAGTTTTAGTGTCTGAAAAAGAAAATGTGTATACTGATGGAGTTTATCTTTTTTTAGAAGTTAAAAACAAAGGTGACTTTAAGAGAAAAGAAAAACTTATAAATACTTTCTTTGATGAAAAATGTAAAGAGTATTTTAAAGAAGTAGCAAATGATATTTATCCCATATTTAAAAAATACGACATAATCTACCCTATTATTAAAATCCGTTCTATGACATCAAGGTGGGGATCTTGTATTCCTTTAAAAAACCAAATCACACTTAACAAAAAACTTATTGAAGTGCCAAAAAATTCCATAGAATATGTTGTTCTACATGAATTTGTACACTTTATTCATCCAAATCATTCAAAAAAGTTTTATAACTTCTTGACTATGCTTATGCCAGACTGGAAAGAGAGAAAAAGGGTTCTTGAAACTTATGCTTTTAGAGTGGAATAATTGTAGGGACACAAAAAATTACTAAACAACAAAAGTTAAAACAAAGGAGGTAAATTTAGTGAAAGAAATCAAATGCCCAAAATGCGGGGAAGCTTTTACAGTTGATGAATCAGGATATATGGCAATTGTAAAACAAGTTAGAGATGTAGAGTTTCAAAAGGATTTAGAGGAAAGGCAAAGGCTTTTCACTGAGGCTAAGGAAAGTGAGCTTAACCTATTAAAGACAGAAGCTAAACATAATCTTGATAAAAGTCTTAGTCAGTCACAAGAAGAAATAAACAAACTAAAAGCTATTATTGAGGCCTCTAAAAGAACTAGTGATGGTGAGCTTGAAATAGCTAAAATAAAGGCTAAGGCTACTTTAGAAGAAAAATTGTCTGAATCAAAACAAGAAATAGAGCGCCTAAGGGGTGAAATTCAAAAATCTGAAATGGAAAAATCCCTTGCTATTAGTGAAGAATCTGCAAAAGGAAAGTCTGCTATTGCCAGTAAAGAACAGGAAATAATGAAGCTAAAGTTGGAGGCTGAAAGTGTTCAGTCCTCTACAAAGCTAAAAATAAAAGTCCTTGAAGACTCCTATAAAGAAAAGCTTTTAGAAAAAGAAGAACAAATTAGCTTTTATAAAGACCTAAAAGCAAGACAGTCCACTAAAATGCTTGGAGAAACTTTAGAACAGCACTGTGAGATAGCCTTTAATCAAATAAGGGCAACTGGCTTTAGAAGTGCGTACTTTGAAAAGGACAACGATGCAAGGAGCGGAAGCAAAGGGGACTATATTTTCAGGGAGCATACTGAGGGTGGTGTGGAGTTTATTTCTGTTATGTTTGAGATGAAAAACGAAATGGACACTACTGCTACCAAAAAGAAAAACGAAGACTTTTTAAAAGAGCTTGATAAAGATAGAAATGAAAAAGGGTGTGAATATGCAGTGTTAGTTTCCCTTTTAGAATCAGACAACGAATATTATAATAGTGGTATTGTTGATATGTCTCACAGATACCCTAAAATGTATGTTATTCGCCCACAATTTTTTATACCTATAATCACTCTTCTTAGAAACGCTGCATTAAACGCAGTAGAGTATAAAGAACAGCTCATTGAAGTTCGTAACCAAAACATCGATATTTCTAATTTTGAAAATGATATTATGGATTTTAAAAATAAATTTAGCTATAATTATGACTTAGCAAGTAGAAAGTTTCAAACTGCTATTAAAGAAATTGATGAGACTATTAAACATCTTGAAAAAACTAAAGCCGCCCTATTATCTTCTGAAAACAACTTAAGGCTTGCAAATGATAAAGCGCAAGATTTAACTATTAAAAAACTTACAAAAAACAACCCTACTATGAAAGAAAAGTTTGATGAGATAAAAGGAGAATAAATGCAATGAGTAATACGGCATATCAAGATAAAAGTAAGACTATACTTATTAGTGCTAAAGAAGCTACTTATAAAAACAATAAACATTATTACTGTAAAAATAAAGAATGTTGTGCAATTTTATATCTTAGGAACAGTGATGGAATCAAATCAGCTCACTTTTGTGCTTATGCAAAGCATCCACACATACATGGTTGCTATGAAGGAATATCTAACTTTAAACTTGACAACTTTAAAGAGAATGAATTTAACTTTGATGAGTCAATAAATAATTTATCTAAAGACGGAAAAAGCACAGAAAAAAAGACCGCAACTGAGCTTCAAAAAAAAGAAACAGCTACTAGAAATTTGTCCGCTGATAGACCTTTAAAAAGCTTACGAGAAATATATTATATGTGTAAATCAAAAAAAATCAATGATAAATATTCAACTATAAAAATATCACATATGCTTGCAGATGAAAGAACTATGAAAATATATCAAGTATATGGACCAATAGGGGTTCGTATTGTTGAGTGCACTTATATAGATCATGATTCTGAAAAAAATCAGATATTTATGGATTATTATGGAATGGAATTGACCCTTAATCTAAATAATCGTTTGTTTGAGGAAATAAATGAAAAATTACATATAAATAGAGAGCATAAAATTGCTATTTGTGGTGACTGGAGTGCTCGATCTGTTAGAATAACATCTAAAAGGCAGATTTATATTATAAAGTGAGTGTGATGACAAATTGACAACATTTTTCTGTAATAATCCTAATAGATATGATAATACAGAGAAAAACAGTATTAGTTTACACGCTTTTTTGAATACAATTTAAGTGCAATTTTTTATTTACGAAGAATAATAAGGTAGTAATTCTCATATAATAATATCATTACATTATTGAAGGTATTATATTTATGAGAAGTGCAAGCCGAACAGAAAGGATAGTTATGAATATAAAACCTGTTGATAAAACAATAAGAGAACTTTTATTGTCAAGGAATCAATTTATTATACCACGTTTCCAAAGGGAATATTCTTGGGATAAGAAAAATTATAGCGAATTTCTTGAAGATATGGTGAAATGCCTAGAAATCAATGGTGGTAAAATATCACCTACTCAATATTTTATTGGTACTATGCTTTTCGTTGGAGATAAAGACGAACTACAAAAACAACAACAGAGCATGGATGTAGTTGATGGACAACAAAGACTGACAACTATAACCATATTGTTTTCTGCATTATCAGATATATTTAAAATCGAAAATGAAAAACTTCTAAGCGAACAACTTTTTAAATATATAATGACTACCGATGATAACGGAGACCCTATACGAATATTAAAAAGCAAAACTCATTATCCTTTTTTTGCAGACTATATTCAATCAAGTGAGAAACTCGAACTTAATGATCCTTCAAGTGAAGAAGAGCAGTGTATAAAAAATACATATGATTTTTTTATAGAGATCTTAGCCGAAAATAAAATTAGACAGCTACTGCAAAAAGATTTTGGAACCGCCGACATCGACCAATGTAGTTATATAGATATTTTAAAAGCTATAAGGGATCAAGTGCTTAATTGCACATTTGTATCAATATATACAAAAAACAAAAATCAAGCTAACATGATTTTTGAAATACTAAATGCAAAGGGAAAAAAATTATCTAGTATCGATTTGATTAAAAATAAGATATTTGAATTGCTTGATAAAAAAGAACCATCAGATTTTGCCACAATTACGTGGCAGGAGATTAAAGCAATCTTGAATGATGAAAATTGTGATGTTGGATTTGCAACATTTTATCGTCACTTTTGGCTTTCGAGATATAAAAAGTCATCAGATGCTAAATTATATGATGATTTTGTTAGCAAAATAAAAAAGAATAAAGAGGGGTATATTGAATTTTTAAAACAATTATTAAATGATGCTAATTTATATGCAAAAATTGTAAACCCTCAAAGACAACACTTCAATAATAGAAAAGAGTATTTTGGTGTGGTTCAATCATTAAATGCTCTCTCAAATACATTTAACATATCACAATCTAGAATTGTTATATTAGCATTA
This sequence comes from uncultured Lachnospiraceae bacterium, assembly GCA_964368185.1. Taxonomy (GTDB): domain Bacteria; phylum Bacillota; class Clostridia; order Eubacteriales; family Anaerofustaceae; genus CAYJAA01. Next base: position 55,401 of record CAYJAA010000001.1, read on the forward strand.
ATGAATGTAAAGTCTAAGAAGTTAATATCATTAACTGATTTTAAAAAATGCCTGTATTTTATTGAAAATTTTCATTTGGCATATAATGCGATAGGTGGTTTACCAACGAATAGACTAGAATCGATTTACTCAAAGCGTGCCATTGCGTTAAATAACGCTGATAATAAAATTGCTGTAAAAATGCAAATTTCAGAATTAAAGAAAAGTTTATCTGATATTTACATTTCATATCCTGATTTTGAAGAAAAGTTCAAACTATTAACTTACACAAAAAAATCTGTTGCTTCAAATACTAGAACAAAATATGTTATACAAAAAATTAATTCATACTTTGAGCAGAGTGAAATTTTCTCTGATGATTTAAGCATAGAACATATTTCTCCTGAAACAGAAAATGCAAATAATATTAATATTGGGAATTTAATTGCGTTAGAACTTGCAATAAATAAAGACGCAGATATGTTAGGTTATTCAAAAAAGAGATCAGTATACAAGAGCTCTAAATATACTTGGGTTAATGATTTCATCAGCAAACATAAAACATGGGATCAAAAAGATTACAATGATAGAGCCAGAGATTTAGCAAGATTATACTATCAAGAAATATTAAAAAAATAAATATATAATATTTAAAGACACAAATCTTAAATAAATTTGTGTCTTTTTCATATACATATTCAACAACACAACAACTCAAAAGTTGTTCGGAAACGACTACTTTTTGCGTCCTTGATTTTATTTATATTTTCGTTGCTTATGAGAATAAATATAAAGCTTCTTATAAAATGAAATGTATCTACATCATAAAAATTAAACAAAAGAAAAAACACCTTAAAACTTTAGGTGTTTTTTTTAATGTCTTGATTAAAAATAATAACTTAAACTTTCTTTATTTTCACTTTAATAATATAAACTCATTTTTATTATAATCAATAATCCCTTCTTTTTTCATCTTCGATAATTCATTTGACAACGCACTTCTATCGGCACATAAAAAATTAGCAAGCTCTTCCCTATTCATTGTTATATTAAATTTTCTTTCACTCATACTTACATAGTGAAAATATGTAAGTATCTTACCTCTTAAAGACTTTTTAGAAATTATATCTATTCTTCTATTAAGATATAAACTTTTACTAGCTAATATTTTTAACATATTGGAGATTAGTTGTTGGTGAAAATTACAAGAAATACTACAAGATGAAATAACCTTTTTGTAATCAATAAAAACAATAACACTACATGTATTTGAAATTATGGATACAGGGCTATTAGTGATTTCAGCACAAGCAAAAACTTCAGCAAAAATATCCCCTTGTTTAACCTGTCCTATAATAACCTCACTACCATCGTAATCTACCTTTGTTATTTTCACATCCCCTTTGACTATTATTCCAACAGCACTTATCCTATCTCCTTGATTTAATATAATGTCCCCTTTTTTATATTCCTTAGTAAATCCACCTAGGCAAGTAAACATAAAAGAAAAATCTTTTTTAGGAATATTGTTAAAAAGCTGAACATCTTCCATACTATTATAATATTTTTTCATAAAAACCCCTCTTTTGTTGTCTAGACAACGGAAAATTTGATAAAATTATACTATCATCTACTTAAATTAGTCAATAATTTATAAAATAAAACCTAGGAGAATAAAAATAATGAGTAAAAAAGTTATTAAAATTGATGAAGATAAATGTATAGGCTGTGGGCTTTGTGCTGATACTTGCAAAGAGAGCGCTATTGAAATTATAGATGGAAAAGCGAAAGTTGTTCGGAAGGATTACTGCGACGGGATAGGAAACTGCCTTCCTGTCTGTCCTGTTGGTGCAATTAGTTTTTCAGAGGAAGATACTCAAAACACCCCTAAAAAAGATGAAGAAAAGCTACCTTGTGGGTGTCCAGGTTCTAATTCAAAAGAGTTAAAGCCAGTAGAAGAAGTAAAGGAAAGTGTAAATACTTCTAAGGCTGAGGTTACTTCCTCTCTTAGACAGTGGCCTGTACAAATAAAACTTGTCCCTGAAAATGCCCCATACTTTGAAAACTCTCACCTGTTAATTGCAGCAGACTGTACAGCTTACGCTTATGGGAACTTTCACAATGATTTTATGAAAAACAAAATAACACTTATCGGTTGCCCTAAACTTGATGATGGGGATTATACAGATAAGCTTACAAAAATTATTTCAAAGAATAATATTAAAAGCGTTACTGTAATTAATATGGAAGTTCCTTGTTGCAGGGGTATAAAAAATGCTGTTATAAACGCCCTTAAGGAAAGTGGAAAGTTTATACCTTGGCAAACCTTAACTATTTCTACAAAAGGGGAAATTTTAGACATTTAACAAAAATAAAACAATAAGGAATAATTTAAAATCACTAGTAAAAAATAAAATAAAAAGGAGATTTTAAATTATGAAAGAAATGTTTTGTTTTCAGTGCCAACAAACTGCTAATAATAAAGGTTGTAGAAAAAACTTAGGAGTGTGTGGGAAAGAAGCTGATAATGCAAATTTACAAGATGACCTTACAAATAGCCTGGTTGACCTTGCTATTTCCCTGAAGAAAAATAACACTTCCCCCACAAATGAAACAACAAAAATTGTACTTACGAGTTTATTTACTACCGTTACAAATGTGAATTTTAACGAAAAGACTGTTTTAGAAATGATTAAGGCTGTAAATGCTGAGAGAGAAAAAATCTGTATTAAAGGTGGTGGAAATCCACTAGCCCCTAACTTAAAGAGTAATTTTGATATCTCAAAGGTTTGGGCGGGAGATGAAGACATTAGAAGCCTTAAGTCATTAATTTTGTTTGGTATTCGTGGCATGGCAGCTTACGCATATCACGCTATGGTTTTAGGATATGAAGATGAGGAAATTAATAACTTTTTATATGAAGCTTTATTTTTTATTGGAGATGATTGTAATATAGATCAGCTTCTTCCAATAGTCCTTAAAACAGGGGAAATAAACCTTAAATGTATGGAGCTTTTAGACAAAGCTAATACAAGTAGCTATGGAACGCCAACTCCAACAACTGTTCCACTAAAGATAGAAAAAGGCCCTTTTATAGTTGTAAGTGGACATGATTTACATGACCTTAAACTACTACTTGAGCAAACAAAGGATAAGGGCGTAAATATCTATACTCATAGTGAAATGCTACCGGCTCACGCATATAAAGAGCTTAAAAAATATCCTCACTTAAAAGGAAATTTTGGAACTGCTTGGCAAAGTCAACAAAAGGAGTTTAAAGATATCCCAGCCCCTATTTTGTTTACGACAAACTGTATTATGCCTGTAGGGGAAAGTTATAAAGATAGAGTTTTCACAACCTCAGTTGTATCTTATCCAGAACTTGTGCATATTGGAGAGGATAAAGATTTTAGTAAAGTAATTAATAAAGCCCTTGAATGTAAGGGTTATAACAAAGACAAGGAAATGAGGGGTGTAAATGGTGGAGACACTGTTACAACAGGATTTTCTCATGGTAGTGTTTTATCAGTTGCGGATAAAGTTATAGAACTGGTGAAAAATGGTGATATAAAACACTTTTTCTTAGTTGGTGGTTGTGATGGAGCTGCTAGTGGAAGAAACTATTATACTGAATTTGTAAAACAAACCCCTAAAGACACTATAATTCTAACCCTTGCTTGTGGCAAATATAGATTTAATGATTTAGATTTAGGGAAGATAGGTGGCCTGCCTCGTATTATGGATATGGGACAGTGTAATGATGCATACTCGGCTATTAAAGTTGCGACTGCTTTATCTGAGGCATTTGAATGTAGTGTAAATGAACTACCGCTTTCTATGGTTTTATCTTGGTATGAACAAAAAGCAGTGGCAATTTTATTAACCCTACTACACTTAGGTATAAAAAATATCTACCTTGGCCCTACCCTACCAGCTTTTATTTCTCCTAATGTATTAAATATCTTAGTAAAAGAATATAATATATCTCCTATTAGTACGCCAAAAGAAGATTTAGCAAAAATTCTAAAAATATAATAAATATATAAAATTTAGAGGCTTATCTTATGAGGGATATATAAGTAAGCCTCTTTATTTATTACTTTTTTAAAAAGGATTACATTTACTTTATATTAACGATAAAAATATTGACATAAAATACTATAGGTGATATACTTTTATAAGTATAGAATATTGAATTTTTAGAAAATTTAGTATTATATATTTATAAGTTTTATAGGAGGCATAACAAATGAACAATCTTGTACTAGTCAGCATTATTAGTATTATTAGCATTATCCTTGTAAAAGATAGTGTTTGTTTGTGTTATGCTGCCAGTAAGAAGAATAAGTAATATAAAGTCTTATTTAAACCTTGCAGTGTAATCACTGTAAGGTTTTTTTATTATCAGTAAGGAAATGGAGGAAAGAATATGGTTTTATCAGGAGCTCAAATTGTAGTTGAAGTACTTGTGAAAAATAAAATAGATACTGTTTTTGGATACCCGGGAGGGGCAGTACTACCTTTATATGATGAACTTTATAGAAACGCTCATCGTATCAACCACATTATTACTGCTCATGAACAAGGAGCAACCCACGCGGCGGATGGAATGGCTAGAGTTACAGGAAAAGCAGAAGCTGTCATCTCTACAAGTGGACCTGGAGCTACAAACCTTGTAACAGGGATAGCAAATGCCTATTTAGATAGCGTTCCTCTAGTTATAATTACAGGAAATGTAGAAGTTAATCTTCTTGGTAGGGATAGTTTTCAAGAAGTTGATATCGCAGGAATTACACAGCCTATTATAAAACATAACTTTGTGGTAAGGGATATTAAACATCTTGAATCAACCCTTAACAAAGCTTTTTTAATTGCAAATAGCGGAAGAAAAGGCCCTGTTCTTGTAGATATTCCAAAAAATATACAAGTAGAAACTTGTGAATATTTAGATAAAAAATATGAAATTAATGACAAAGTTAAAGAAAATATAGACATAACTGAGGCGGTTAAGGCTATAAATGAATCAAAAAAACCTTATATATACGCTGGAGGAGGAGTTTTAGCTAGTGGGGCTCAAGAGGAGCTATTACAGCTATCTAAAAGAATATCTGCTCCCGTTGCCTTTAGTATGATGGGGCTAAGCGCTCTACCTCCTTCTTATGAGTTAAATCTTGGAATGTGTGGTATGCATGGATCTTACCCTTCTAATATGGCCCAATCTGGGTGCGACCTTATGATCGCCCTTGGAGTAAGGTTTTCCGATAGAGCCACAGGAAATATTGAAGAATATACAAAAAACTGTAAAATCATTCATGTAGATATTGATATTGCAGAAATTGGGAAAAATATTGATTCTAAAATTAATATATGTGGAGACCTTAAAAATGTACTCACTCAACTTTTAGATGTTCTTCCTAAAAAAGAAAATGAAGACTGGCTAAGTGAAATTCAAAAGTATAAGGAAGATGAAGAAGAAAAAGCGCCTATAAATGAAGATTTTACTCCAAGAAATATTATTAAAGTAGTAAATGACTTTTTTGATGAAGATACTGTAATTGCAACAGATGTAGGACAACATCAAATGTGGATTACTCAGTATTATAAGTTTAATAAACCTAGAACCCTACTAACTTCTGGTGGACTTGGTACAATGGGATTTGGACTTGGAGCAGCTATTGGTGGGTGCATTGGAAATAATCATAAAAAAACTGTATTATTTACAAGTGATGGAAGTTTTGGAATGAACTTAAATGAGCTTGCCACAATAGCCACACAAAACCTACCAGTTATCGTTATTATTTTAAACAATGGAGTTCTTGGTATGGTAAGACAGTGGCAAAAAATGTTTTATGATACAAGGTATTATCAAACCACTCTAAAAAGGAAAACAGACTTTCCTGCCCTAGCAAAAGCTTTTGGAGGAAAGGGGTATGCTGTAAATACCTTAGAGGAGCTGAAAAAAGCTTTAGACAAAAGTGATAGTTATACTCCCCTAGTAATTGACTGTAAAATTGATATGGATGAAATGGTTCTTCCTATGATTCCTCCAAAGGAATCTGTAAAAAATATAATAAGATAGTAGGTATAAAGTATGGAAAGATTTACCATTGAGCTAATTGTGTTAAATAGATATGGTGTTTTAAATAAAATAACTGGACTATATGCAAAAAGAGGGTATAATATAGACAGCCTTAATGTAAATGAAACTGTCGACCCTCGCTATTCAAGAATGATTATTATATCTAAGGGGGACGAATATATAAGAACCCAAATGGTAAGACAGCTTGGAAAACTGCAAGATGTTATTGAGGTCACTTTAATGGCCAGAGTAAATAGTTAATCCCTTAAAAAAATAAATATAAATATATAAACAAATAAAAGGAGAAATAAAAAAAATGGCTAAAATGTATTATGATGAGGATTGTAACAAAGAATTATTAAAAGGTAAAAAGGTAGCAATTATTGGGTATGGTTCCCAAGGACATGCTCATGCTCAAAATTTAAAAGATAGTGGCGTGGATGTTATTATCGGTCTTTATGAAGGATCTAAATCTGCTGAGGTAGCTAAAAAAGATGGATTTACTGTTATGAACACAGAAGATGCAACAAAGGCTGCTGATATTGTAATGTTACTTGTAAATGACGAAAAAATGAAAAGCATTTATGAAAGTGGAGTTGCTCCTAATTTAGAAGAGGGGATGACACTTTGTTTTGCTCATGGATTTAATATTCACTACAAACAAATCGAGCCACCTAAAAATGTAAATGTAATTATGATCGCTCCAAAAGGACCTGGACATACTGTAAGAAGTACATATCTTGAAGGAAAAGGAGTACCTTCTCTTATCGCTGTAGAAAATGATGCTACAGGAAACGCAAAAGAAATCGCTCTTGCTTACGCTTCAGCAAACGGTGGTGGAAGAGGGGGAATCTTAGAAACTACATTTAAAGAAGAAACAGAAACTGACTTATTTGGTGAACAAGCTGTTCTTTGTGGAGGGGTTACTGCTTTAATGAAAGCAGGTTTTGAAACTTTAGTAGAAGCTGGATACCAACCAGAAAGTGCATATTTTGAGTGTATTCATGAAATGAAATTAATCATTGACTTAGTTGTACAAGGTGGACTTTCTTATATGAGATATTCTATTAGTGATACTGCTGAGTATGGAGATTATGCAATTGGAGATAGAATTATCACTGAAGAAACTAAAAAAGAAATGAAAAAAGTTTTAAAAGAAGTTCAAGATGGACATTTTGCTAAAGCTTGGCTTAAAGAAAATGCAGATGGAAGAGTGAACTTTACAAATAGAAGAAAGCTTGAAAGCGAGCTTCCTGTTGAAAAAGTAGGAAAAGAATTAAGAGATAAAATGGCTTGGGGAACAAAAAATGTATAGTGATAAGGTGACAAAAGGGGTGGAAAACGCCCCAAAACGTGCACTTTTAAAATCCATGGGGTATACTAACGAACAGTTAGATAGACCCCTTATAGGAATTGTGAATTCCTTTAATGAAATTGTTCCTGGACACATTCACCTAAATAATATTGCACGGGCTGTAAAAGACGGGGTTTTAATGAATGGTGGGACTCCTATGGAGTTTAACACTATTGGGGTATGTGATGGAATAGCTATGGGTCATGAGGGAATGAGATATTCCCTTTCTTCTCGTGAAATAATCGCTGATAGTATTGAATGCATGGTAAGGGCTCATTGTTTTGATGCCCTTGTTTTTATACCAAACTGCGATAAAATTGTTCCTGCTATGCTTATGGCAGCAGCTAGGCTGAATATTCCTTCTATCTTTGTTTCAGGAGGCCCTATGATCTCTCTTGATGGAAGAGACTTAAATAGCGTGTTTGAGGCTGTTGGAAGTTATAAGTCTGGTCAAATAGGAAAAGAAGAAATCGAAGAAATCGAAAACACTTCTTGTCCTAGTTGTGGTTCTTGTTCTGGTATGTTTACAGCTAATTCAATGAACTGTCTATGTGAGGCTCTTGGTATGGCTCTAGGTGGAAATGGAACAATCCCTGCGGTTTTTTCTGATAGAATAAAGCTTGCGAAAAATGCAGGAATGCAAATTATGGAACTTTTAAAAGAAGATATTACTCCAAGAAAAATAATGAGTAAAAAAGCCCTTGAAAATGCAATCACTGTTGACATGGCTCTTGGGTGTTCTACGAATTCAGTCCTACACTTACTTGCTATTGCAAATGAGTTATCTATAGACCTTGACTTAAATTTAATTAATGAAGTTAGCAAAAAAACCCCGAATTTATGTAGACTTGCTCCAGCAGGAAGTCATCATATGCAAGACTTACACTTTGCAGGAGGGGTATATGCAGTAATGAAAGAAGTTATTCACCTTTTAAATAAGGAAGAAATTACTGTTACAGGAAGAACTGTAGAAGAAAATATAAAAAATGCAAAAAATAAAAATCCTGAAGTAATTAAAGAATATACAAAAACTGGTGGCCTTGCTGTTCTTTTTGGAAACTTAGCACAAAATGGTGCTGTTGTAAAGAAAAGTGCTGTTAAAAAAGAGATGATGGACTTTACTGGAAGTGCAAAAGTTTTTGATAGTGAAGAAGAGGCTATTGAAGCAATTTATGGGGGGAAAATTCAAAAGGGCAATGTTGTTGTTATCCGATATGAAGGCCCTGCAGGAGGCCCTGGCATGAGAGAGATGCTTTCTCCTACCTCTGCAATTGTAGGAATGGGGCTTGGTAGTGATGTAGCTTTAATTACAGACGGAAGATTTTCTGGAGCCACAAGAGGAGCTGCTATTGGACATATTTCTCCAGAAGCCTCAGCTGGTGGAGTTATTGCCTATGTTAAAGATGGAGATGAAATCAAAATCGATATAGAAAACTATAGTATTTCCCTACTTGTTAGTGAAGAAGAGCTTAATAATAGAAAACAAACAATGAAAATCAAAACAAATGAAAATCTTAGTGGATATTTAAAAAGATATAGCAAACAAGTCTCTTCCGCAGACAAGGGGGGAGTTATTTGCTAAATTTAGATAAGGTATATCAAGCGGCTCATATCCTTAAAGGAGTTGTTAGAAAAACCGATATTATTCCTTCTTCAAATATAGGAAAGTCTTGTGAATTATTTTTAAAAACAGAAAATTTACAAGTTACTGGCTCTTTTAAAGTAAGAGGGGCTTATTTTAAGATGTCAAATCTTACCCCTGAGGAGCGTAAAAAAGGGATTATTGCTTGCTCAGCAGGAAATCATGCTCAAGGGGTTGCCCTCGCTGCTAAGGAAATGGGAATAGAAGCCTCTATTTTTATTCCAAGTATCGCTCCTATTTCTAAAATCGAAGCAACTAAAAGCATGGGGGCTAAAGTTTTTTTAACGGATGGGGTTTATGATAATGCCTATGAGGCAGCACTAAAATACCAAGAGGAAACAGGGAGTATTTTTATTCACCCTTTTAACGATATAGATGTAATTGCAGGGCAAGGAACTATTGGCCTTGAAATTTTAGAGCAGGTAAAAGACCTTGATGCTATTATCGTTCCTATTGGTGGAGGTGGGCTTATTGCTGGAGTTGCATATAGCGTAAAAATGTTAAATCCTAATTGTAAGATTTACGGGGTTCAAGCAAAAGGAGCTTCTAGCATGGAAAATTCCTTTGTTAAAAAAGAAATTATAAACTTAGACAAAGTATCTACTTTTGCTGATGGTATTGCTGTTAAAAATCCAGGGGATATTACATTTGAACTTATTAAAAAATATGTTGACGAAATAATAACCGTATCTGACGACGAAATTGCTACAGCAGTTCTTACCCTTATGGAAGAGGAAAAGTTGGTTTCTGAGGGAGCTGGAGCCGCCTCGGTGGCAGCAGTTATGTTTGATAAGCTTCCCCTTAAAAACAAAAAAGTCTGCGCTATTGTATCTGGGGGAAATATTGATGTAAATATTCTATCCAGAGTAATTAACAGAGGGCTTTTAACAACAGGAAGACTTTGTGACCTTAAAATAGAAATGTTAGATAAACCAGGACAGTTAAAAGAGGTTTCCGCTATTATTTCTGATGAGGGAGCAAATGTAACGAAAGTTATACATAACTTTGGAGGAGAAAACACTGATATAAATGGATGTTATCTACATATCTCCTTAGAAACGAAAAATATAGAGCATTTTAATAGCATTAAAATAGCTATTATGAATGCTGGATATAATATTATGTAATAAAACAGTTGTTTTATAAGAATATGGAGGATAAATAATGAAAATAATATATACAGAAAATGCACCTGCACCAATTGGGCCTTATTCTCAAGGGATTTTAGCAGGAAATACCCTTTATTGTTCTGGGCAACTTGCTATGGACAATTTAGAAGATGATATAAAAATTCAAACAGAGAAATCTTGTGAAAATATTAAAAATATTCTTCTTAGCGCAGATATGAAGCTAGAAAATGTTGTTAAAACTACTTGTTTTCTACAAAATATGGAAGACTTTGTAGCTTTTAATTCAGTTTATGAAAAATATTTCTCTCATAAACCAGCAAGATCTTGCGTGGCTGTAAAACAGCTTCCTAAAAACGCTCTTGTTGAAATAGAAGTAATTGCAGTAAAAGAATAATTTATACTAATATAAGGGTAAAAGCTAGATATATTCTACTAAAAAAGAATATATCTAGCTTTTTTTATAAACTTTATATATAAATATTTCCAGGGAAATATTTTTTACTTTATTTTTCACATCTACAGCATTCACTAGGAAATTCACAGCCTTTAAAAGAATCCTCCTTACAAGGGTTGTCTTTTATATTACAAGGTAAGGTATCAAGGGCTAGGATTTTATTATACAAAACCTGTTCTAAATGAGTTATATTAATAATAGCCTCATTTACTGATTTATTTACACATAAATATTCCTTTATATCTTCGCTATTTGAAAGAACTTTTTCTATTTTATCAGCCTCTTTTTTCAAAATATGAGCAATAGCTTTTTCCTGCTTTGCGATACACTTAAAAATTTCTTCCCTTAAGTTACTACTTTCCTCCTCTTTATTACAAGGTGGCTTAACTTCGCCACTTTTCTTACAAGGGCTACAAATAACTTCCCAAAGAAAAATATTACTTTTTAGTATAAAACTTTTACCACATTTGTCTCTAACTAAGAAATATAAAGAAATATGATTACTAAACTCATCTATATTATAAGTAAAGCTTACTGTAAAATATTCTCTAGGGATGATGAATTTTTTTACTAGTTTATCCCTGATATAAACTGATATACCCTTATCACATTCCTTACTTATTAATGTTATGAAATCAGGGCTTAGAGAAATTATGTCAATAGGAAAATTGTTTTTTGTATCACATACTTTTTCTAAAGACCCTCCCATAACTCTTCCTATAATATCATTAGTTGTACAAATTATTGTTTTATACTCTTTGTCGTAGCTAATATATTTAATATTCTCATATTTATTTTTTACTTTTAAATATGAAAGTCTTTTAAAGTTTTTATCTAACTTAAAGATAACATCCTCATAATATTTACAAACCCCGTAAAAAATATCATTATCATAGTCATAACAAATGCTTTTATATTCTGCGTCTATACATATCACATCTATAAACTTAAAATTTAAGTCAAGTTTAATAATATTTTTTTTATTGTTTCCAATTAAATAATAAAAAGATTTATCCCGAAAAATTTTATCATAAACACAGCCTTTTTCTATGAAAATATTAATCTTTTTATCAATGTCTATATTCTTAATTATAACCCCTCCCTAAATCAACATTATAATATATTATGAGAGGTAGGTAAAAAAAGATAATAAAACGTTCCAATATAGAGTTAGTTGCAAAAAAATAAACTACCACTACTTAAATAATAGGGGCAGTTTTGTTTTGTAGGGGTATGCTCATAACAGGAATTTATTTATACTTTCTAGTAATATAAATAGAAGATGCTATAGCGTAAATAATTAAAAAAATAATAATGAACATTGCCACATAGAATAACCATTCAATGGCAAGAATTATACCCACACTAAAAAATAAATTTGCAATTCCTATTAAAAGGAAGGCTACGGCGGATTGCCTATAGTGAGGCTTTTTATTCATTGTTTCTCGTTCTTTTTTTGTGGCATAAATATATGCGTTATTAAACAAAAATCCCTTTTCCATGAATTGAAAATAACTAATCATAAAAGCGATTATGGATATAACACTAGTAATAATAAATTCTACATTATTCATTAAATTCTCTCCTCGGAAAATATAAATACCATTTATTAAAGCATACCACAAAGAAAAGAATATATCAAACTAATAAGACAGGTATATATACATCTACAAACCCTACTAAATAAATAGCTATTTTATATAGAAGTATACTGATAAAGAAACTCTATAATCTAAAAGAAAAAGGAATGGTGTAATCCATTCCTTTTATTTATATATTTCTATCCTTTTATGAAGTAATCTATGTTCTTTTGCTATCAAAAAAAAGTTATTTTTTTCTTAAAAAAGTAGCTTTTATATAAAAAAAAGAATGCCTCTTGCCATTCC
>CAYJAA010000002.1:0-17542 GCA_964368185.1 uncultured Lachnospiraceae bacterium
GCCATTCCTTTTATTTATATAAAATTTACTATTTATAATAAAACAATTGTTCTTTTGATATCAAAAGAACGGGGAATACCGCTTTTTTGACAAAACGCGGGGTAAAAGCCTATTATATTTGCCGTAAATATTAATTACTAAAGAAGTATTATGATACTTAAAGTAAAACTGCCACTGTCTGAATTGATAATGGCTGTTTGTTTTTTTATAGTAACTCTATATGCAGTAGGTGTTTTCTATATTTTAAGTTATAAACTTCTTATGACCTTCTATACCTTTAAAAAGCACAAATAATTCCTTGTACATTTGCATAAATAGAAGAAAGTCCACTAGTTGGAACAATAATAATTTCTTTGAAAATATTTTCTTTTTCTATTTCTTCTTTTACGAATTTTGCGTTTTCCATATTAAAGCAATTAGAAATCATTAACCTATCACTATAAGCCCCCTTCTCCCCCTCTTTTATTTGTCCTATTAATTTAGCTAAAGCTTTTTTACTTGATCTAGCTTTATCATATAATACGATTTCCCCACTCCCATCATCTCCAAGTATTGGCTTAATGTGTAAAAACTGAGCAAACATTCCTGCTAGTTTTCCCATTCGTCCATTTTTAATTAAAGTATCTAAATTTTCAAGTAAAAATCTAGTTTTTAAATTATCTCTATATTCCATTATTTTTGAAGTGATTTCTTCGAAAGAAAGACCTTCTTTTTCAAATTCTCTTATTTTTATTCCAATACAAGTTTGTCCGCAACTTGCAGACTCTGAGTCAACAACGAAAAAATTAGTTTTATTATACTTTTCTTCATATACAGACTTAGCAATCATTGCAGAGTTATAAGTCCCTGATAGTTTACTAGATAAAGTAATAACAAAAACTCCCTCTTCGCTACCATCACAATGCTTCAAGAAGTCATTAGGAGAAGGTGCTGCGGTTTTAGGCACTCCTTTATAATCTCTAACTTTATTCATTAATTCTTCTACATTTAAAGAATCATCATCAACAAAGTTATCATCTCCAACTGTTATTTTTAGTGGAGCTATTTTAAAATCATATTTTTCTTCTAGCTCAGGTGTTTTTTCAAAACTACTATCCCCTATTATTACGAATTTCATAACTATTAAATCTCCTTATGCTTTTTCATTGGGTTTAAAAATAATAAAACCCCTATTACAATAATTATACCACCAATTAATTGGGATATGGTAACTTTTTGAGAAAAAAATACATAATCATATATCGTAGCGAATATAGGACCGATTAAGCTAATTATACTAACTTCTGTAGCTGATATATATTTTACTGCTACATTTAATATAGCATGACCAAGTATAGTACAACATACACAAAGTAGGAAACAATTTAAATAAACTTCGTAGGGATAGTTGAAAATAGGTGTTTTTGTTACAATTACAGCCATTAATAAAACAACACAACAAGAACTAAATAAAAGTCCTAGATATGTATACTGTTTTATAAATTTCATCCCATACCTAGCAATTAGAAGATAAAAACTAAAAAATACAGCTGTAAACATTGAGTAAACAAAACCTGTAAATGAGCTATTACTAACGCTATCCATAGCAGCATATCCGATATAAAAAATCCCTAAAATAGCTATAGTCATTCCTATTAAATTTCTTTTTGATAATTTTTCTCTAAACACAAAATACGAAATTATAGATATAATAATTGGCTGAATTGCTCCTGTAATAGTAGAAATAAAAGCATTAGTATAAATTAAAGAAGAAAAATAACAAAAGAAGTGAATAGCCAGCAAAGTTCCTGAGGCTATACAAGTGAAAATATGTCTTTTTTTAAGGGTTTTTATATGTCCCTTTTCCTTATATAAAGCAAAGGGCATTACAATTAAGGCTGTAAAAAATAACCTGATAAAGCCAATCGCTAAAGGTGATACTTCATAAGACAGGGCATTTTTTGTAAAAATAACCGAAGTATTTGCAGACATAATTGAAAACACTAATATAAGATAAAATATTGCTTTTTTGTTTTTTGTTAGTGAGTTTTTTATTTGATCCATTTTAAAATCCTTAAGTATAATATATTTTATTTGTAAATAAAAAAAACTACACACCCTCCTTCGAAAAGCTCTCATAAATGCTTAAATCATAAACAACTCAAGAAAGGTAATTTCGGGGCACATCTTCTTACTTACTTACCACTGCTTGCTCTCGCACCTGATGGAATTTATAAGGGAAAATTGCCCAAAGCCCAACTATCAACACTGCTTATAAAGTGCTAACTTTATTTAAGCCTACCTTAGAAAGGGGATTAAGTCTTGCTATAGCGGATTGCAAGTGACAAGGCACCGCTAACTCCCCACCTAGTGTAGCATTATTAATTATATGATTATTCCTATAATAAGTCAATATATTTAAAACTCATTTTTATGACATTTTTTCCAATTTATTCACATAATTTGACAAAAAAATATTTTTAATGTAGACTATGTTAAGTAGTTTATTGATAAGGAGGGATAAAAAATGAAGGATTATCTCAAGAAGAATATAGATTATCTAAAAAACAATAAAAAGAAGATAATAGTTTGCCTTGTTGTTGTAGCTTGTTTAATAGCTTTAACTTCTATAGCGCAAACATTCAAAAAAACAATAATCATACATACACCAGGGCAGGAAATTAGGGTTTCTAAAATAGGAAACATTACTACACTACAAGCCCTTAAAAAAGCAGATATAACACTTAACTATAATGATTATGTTTCAACTCCTCTAAGTAAAAGTTTAGAAGATAATGAAGAAATCGTTGTTACTAGGGCAAGGGAAATATTTATCCACGAAGATGGAGAAATAATAACCGTGTCTACAGGGCTACAAAGTGAGGAAGATATCGCTGCTCAAGTGGGGATAGATCTTGATGATATTAAAAATCTTACAAAGGTATCTAATACATCTCAGGAATTTTATTTTGATGTTACCCTTAGTGATAATCAAAAACTAATATACACAGAAAGTCCAATAGAATATGAGACAGTATATGAAGTAAGTGATGAGCTGGAGGGCTTTGATACAAAGCTTAAACAAGAAGGGGAAAATGGAAGCAGGGGTAAGATTTTAAAAGTATCTTATGATAAAAATGGAAATGAAATATCTAGCACTACCTTATTTGAAGAAGATGTAATTGAGCCAAAAGATGAAATTATCTTAGTTTCAAAGGATAGAGATTCAATTGTTGAAACAACCAGTGGAGACATTCAAAGATATACAAAAAAATATACTGTTACAGCAACAGGGTACTGTCCTTGTATAATATGTTGTGGAAAAACCAATGGAATTACTGCCAGTGGTGCAAAAGCAAGTGAGGGAACTACTATTGCTGCATGGTCTTCTCTTCCTTTTGGAACAGAAGTTTACATTCCATATTTTGATAATGGAAGCGATAATAAAGGTATATATGAAGTTCAAGACAGAGGTGGGGCCATTACAAACGAGAAAATTGATATATTCTTTAATTCTCATGAAGAAGCTTTAAAGTTTGGAAGAAGAACTATTGAGATTTATATTATAGAGTAAAAACTTAAATAAAGTAAATAAAATAGACCTGCCTAAGTTGGTAGGTCTATTTTTTTTAAAAATATATTGAAAAGGGATTTCTTTCATATTTATTTTCTACAGACTACCTTACTTTTGTGGGATTTTCAAAGAAATACTTAGAAATAAATCAGGTAAAAAGATAAAGTAACATAATGTTTCTTTATTAACTAATAGTTATAAAGTAGTAAATATGGTGCTTTTTATTTTATAAAAAGCAAAGCCGTCCCTTCCCGTAATGGAAGATTGGGGGCGCTTAATATTTATGGCAAATATAATAGGCTTTTACCCCGTGTTTTGCCAAAAAAGCGGTATTTTTGGTTCTTTTGATATCAAAAGAACCATTGTTTTTTTCTTATGAAAGAAAGTTTATATATAGATTATTTACTACTTATATTTTAATTTATTAATGAGATAATGTAATGTAATTATGGTGAGGGTCTTATTGCAATATATAGTAAAAGGGAGGTAGCACATAGGGTCGCCCCTACTATAAACCTTCAAAAATGGTAAGGAAATAATCTCTACACAAATAGAAAAAAATAAAAAGACGGATACTAAAAATATCCGTCTTAATTTTATTTTATATAATTATTCAACTGTAACAGATTTTGCTAAGTTTCTTGGTTTGTCTACATCACAGTTTCTAGCAACAGCTAGGTAGTAAGCTAATAACTGTAAATATACAACTGTAGGGATAGGAGCAACATCGTCTTCTATCTCATCAATGTAGAACACTTTATCCGCTTCTTTTTCAATGTCTTTATTGCCTTTATTTGCAAAGGCAACAATATAAGCTCCCCTTGCTTTTACTTCCTTAATATTAGAAAGCATTTTATCAAACACATCACTTTGTGTGCATAAAGCAATAATTAAAGTCCCCTCTTCTACTAAAGCTATAGGGCCATGTTTTAACTCTCCTGCTTGATAAGCTTCTGAGTGAATATAAGAAATTTCTTTCATTTTTAAAGAGCCTTCTAAAGATAGATAATAGTCAAGACCTCTACCAAGGAAGAATACATCGTGAACTTTAAAGTGTTCATAAGCAACTTCTTTAATTTGTTCTTGAATTTCTAAAACACTTTCAATAGCTGTGTCTGCTTTCATAATTGAAGCAGTAATTTTATCAAATGTTTCATCATCAACTTTTCCATTTAACTTTCCAAAAAGAAGAGATACTAAATACATACTGGCAATTTGAGTAGTATATGCTTTTGTTGAAGCAACAGCTATCTCAGGTCCTGCCCATGTGTATAGTACATCGTCTGCTTCTCTAGAAACAGTGCTTCCTACTACATTTGTGATTGCCATAACTCTAGCATTCACTTTTTTAGCAAGTCTAATTGCCGCTAGAGTATCAGCAGTCTCTCCAGACTGACTAATCGCAATAAGTAGTGTATTTTCATCAATAATAGGATTTCTATATCTAAATTCGCTAGCAATGTCTACCTCTACAGGAATTCTTGCATATTTTTCTATTAAGTTCTTTCCAACACAACCTGCATAATAAGCAGTCCCACAAGCTACAACATAAATCTTGTTAATTTTTAAAAGATCTTCTTTTGTAATTGTAATGTCATCTAAGATGATTTTTTTGTTTTCAATATCAAGTCTTCCACCAAGAGTGTCCCTTAAAGCTTTTGGTTGTTCGTGAATTTCTTTAATCATAAAGTGATCATATCCAGCTTTTTCAGCTCCAGCAATATCCCAGTTTACTTTAAATACTTGTTTTCCAACCTTGTTTCCATTTTCATCAAAAATGTCAATTTTATTTTTTTCTATTACTGCTACTTCTCCGTCATCAAGTAGATAAATATCTCTTGTATGTTTTAAGATTGCAGGAATATCACTTGCAATAAAGTTTTCTCCCTCACCAATTCCAACAATTAAAGGGCTGTCTTTTCTAACCGCAATTAATTTATCAGGCTCATCTTCACACATAATTGCTAAAGCATAAGACCCACAAAGTTTTTTTGAAGCCTCCATTGTAGCGGCAAAAATATCACCTTTATATAAGTCTTTAATTAAATGAGCAACAACTTCTGTATCTGTTTCAGATATAAATCTATACCCTTTATCAATTAGCTCTTCTTTTAGGCTCATATAATTTTCAATGATACCATTATGAACAACTACGATTTTATTATCTTCACTAAAGTGAGGGTGAGAGTTTATATCTGAAGGAGCACCATGAGTTGCCCATCTAGTATGACCGATTCCTATACTTCCTATTTCAGCTTTATTATTTAAACTTTCTTCTAATACTTTAAGTCTTCCTTGATGTTTTCTTGTTGTAATTTTTCCTTTATTGTATACTGCTATCCCAGCAGAATCATATCCTCTATATTCTAGCTTTTCTAATCCATACACCAAAATATCACTAGCTTGTTTTTCTCCAATGTAACCAACTATTCCACACATAATTTATTTTTTTCTCCTTAAATGAATAATAATAAGCTTTAAACTAAATTTGTCCTTAAAATTACTTTTAAGTTTTATTTTGTTTATAAAGATTGCTTATTAAACCTTAGGGCATCCGCCGAAATTCGATAAACCCTATCCTCGTCAACCACAAAATTATATATATTTTATTAAAGGTGGTTCGGGCGCTATAATTATTTCTTTAATAAATTACTCCTTTCTAAATAAAGTAGTAAAAACTACTTTTTAAAATTATATCACTTAAATGTAAATTTTAAAACATTTTTTTTTACTTAAGGGCAAAAAGAATGGCAATAAGTAAAAATTTCTTGACAAAAGAACTTTACTAGTATATTATATTATAAGGTTTGGAGGAATGCCCGAGTGGCTAAAGGGGGCGGACTGTAAATCCGTTGACGTCGTCTACGATGGTTCGAATCCATCTTCCTCCACCATATTTTAAAAGACAAATGTTTAGGGCTTTCTTAAACATTTTTTAATTTTTACCTATATAAAAAGCTGCTATGGCTCAGGAGGTAGAGCACTTCCTTGGTAAGGAAGAGGTCCCGGGTTCGAGTCCCGGTAGTAGCTCCATTACTTTAAAAATACAAAACCTTGTTATAAATTATAACAAGGTTTTTTTATATTTTTATTTTATTATTATTTATCTATCTTTCCTTAAATTTACTCAAAGTGAAGTTCAAAGAAAAAATAATTGTATTCTTTGCCATATTTATAATAAAGTTCAATTTCTTCTTCAATCAAAGCTACAACCCCAAGGGCTTCTTGATTACCTTTATATTTTTCCTTCATTACTTTTAAGTTTTTAGCAAGGGGTACATAGTAATTATCTGTCCAAGCCTTAGTTGGTAGAGGAAAGTGTGTTAGTGTATTATATCCAAGTTTTTTCCCCTTTAAAATTTTATTTGCAACACTATCAATTTGAGGATAATTACTTTCCCAGTAAGTTTTTACCTTATCTGAGACAATATCTGTGGTAAAGCAAATTTCGCTACATATTATTTTACCGCCTTTTTTCAGTAGTCTCTTCCACTGAGAAAGTCCATTTGTAAATCCAGCAATATAAATTGAACCCTCTGCAAAAATATAATCAAAGCTGTTATCTTCAAATGTCATATCAAACATTGACATACAAACTCCCTTTACTCTATGGGAAAGTCCAAGTTTTAATGCTTTGTCATTTACCTTGTCAATATAGACTTTCACATTATCCAAAGGAATGATCTCAGCATTTTTAATTTTATTTGCAATAATAAAAGTATGAACACCAATTCCACAACCAATATCTAAAATTTTCACTGGTCTAGTCTTGTCAATATTGGAAATAGCTTTTAGTGTGCTAGTTTCACAACCAGGTCCAAGGCGAGACATATTTTCAAAAGCTTCATAAAAATATTTCTCCACTATTAACCCTCAAGGATTTCTTTAACATACTCAATTGTGGCATTAATTTGTTTGGTGTTATCACTTAAACTAATAGCCATAAAGTTTTCCTCTGGTACATCAAAGGGTGCTTTAACCCCAAGTAGACTTGCTGGCTTATATCCTACTCTTGGATAATATTTCTCACTACCTAAAACTACAACAATATCATACCCCATAGCCTTTGCTATTTCGTGGCCTTTTTTCATCAAAGCAGTTCCTACACCTTTTCCTTGAGCCTTTGGTAAAACTGAAAGGGGTGCAAGAGCAAGACCTTTTACATCACCGATTTGTGCTTTTGTAAAAATAATATGCCCTAATATTTCTTCATTTTCTTCAAAAACTAAAGATAACTCTTTTATAAATCCATCACTTTTTCTAAGCTTTGCTACTAAATTATGCTCATTTCCATCTGTGTGTTCTGCCCTTTCAAAAGCTAGTTTTACTAAGTTTTCTACTTCTTTATAATCCTTTATTTCTTCTTGCCTAATATTCATTTTCTTTTCTCCTTTAAATATCCTTTTCTACATTTTCTTTAATGATACTCTTTAAGAAGATAAAACTATATCTCCCTAAAGAGATACTACCGACTCTTTTGCATTATTGTTAAACATAAAATAACCTCTTTTCAAAAATTAATTTTAATGTAGGGGCCTTTTCTAACCTCAACTAACAAATTATACCACACCAAAAGAATAAAAGACAATATATAAAATTCATTGCATATTTACTTCCTTTTTATAATATATATTAAAGAAAAAAGATTAGGAGAGCGTAAGATGTCTTATTCTGATAGGGAATTATTAGCAAGGCTTATTGAATGTGAGGCAGGAGGAGAAGGGGACAATGGAATGAGGGCTGTAGCAAGTGTAGTAATGAACAGAGTAAACACCCCTTATGGTGAATATGCAAGAGTTGGAAAAGGTAGTATAAGAAATATCATCTTTCAACCAGGGCAATTTGACTGTGCTATGGAAACTATATCTGGTAAATATAATTCTAGAAATATCTACAACATGAACCCTACAGATGTTCACTATGATATAGCCGATTGGGCTATTGCCGGAAGCCGTCTATCCCCTCTTGGCTACGCACTTTGGTTTTATAATCCCTTTACCCCTACTTGTACTAGAAAAAACTTCCCAAGTGAAGTAGGTCAGTTAGTGGAAAGAATAGGAGATCACTGCTTTTACAATCCAACTAAGTTATATTTACAAACATAATATAAAGGAGTAAAAATATGGAAAATTTAAACTATGGAAATCCACCTATGGAGGAAAATAATAATATAAACCTAGAACAACAAAAGCTGCAAGAAATCGATAACCTTTATTATGATGGCTCTATGCAGCAGCTTCTAACAAACAATATTGGAAATTACTGCCTTTGTGAATTTCTAATTGGAACATCTTTATTAGTTGAAAAATCAGGAATTGTCTATTCAGTAGGGGTTAGTTATGTAACTCTATATTCTAGTGAAAATTCTTCTTATATCGTTTGTGATATTTATTCTCTAAAATTTATTACTTTTCCCCTAAATCAAAATACCCCTCAGGCTCAAAAAACCTCAGGGAAAAGAGGTCGCCGCTAAAGTAATAAAAAATATAACTTATATATGACGACCCATAAGAAAAAAAACTACTACTATCTTTTTTGGTAGTGGTAGTTTTGCCTTAGTATTATAATGCTTCTTTACTAACTAATAGTATATAAGTAGTAAATATGGGGCTTTTTATAAAATAAAAAGCAAAGCCTCCCGTTCCCGTGAGGGAATCATTGGGAGGTCTTAATATTTACGAAAATAATAACAGGCTTTTACCCGATTATTATCTTGCCAAAAAAGGGGTATTCCCCGTTCTTTTGATATCAAAAGAACATTTATAATATATTAAAAGAAAATATTATATATAAAAAAAGAATGGCTTTTACCATTCCTTTCTCTTTTCTATTATATATACTTTTATATCTCCCTTAAAATATCCCCAATATCCCCTTTAAATAAAAGGCTTCTATCTTTTATTTCTTTAGGAGTGGATAAGTCGTATAAATTAATGCTAACATATAAGGCCTTTTTATTATTATAAGTCATTTGCCAAAAAGGATATTTTATAATACTTGGAGTATTCCCTCCTATCCCAAGGTCTAAAAATAAAACTCTCTTACCCCTATTTTCATTTAAAAACTTCTCATACCTACCCTTTGCTATATGCCAACCCTCATCCTCTACAAATTTATTATCAGCCCTTAAGTTCATTGTCATAGAGCTTCCACAAACCTCACAATAAGGAATCAGGCTTGAGGGGATTTTCATATCCTCTTGCTTCTCAACCATTTCTAAAACCATTTTTTCATTATCATATGTTTTATTATGACAAGGTTTAGAACACTGCCATAAGCCATAGTCCCCTTGAGTATAAAAGAGTCTATCTTTATCAAATCCACTTTTTTGAAATAAATGATCTACATTAGTTGTAATCACAAAATAATTTTTATCTTTAACGATATTAAATAAATCATTATAAGTTGCGTTAGGGGTAAAAGCGTATCTATTATGATAAATATGCTTACTGAAATATCCCCAGTATTCTTCTAGTGTCTCATAAGGATAAAAGGCAGCATAATACATATTGTCTAAACTATATTTTTTTATAAAATCAGAAAAGTTTTTTTCAAACCTCTCTCCACTATATAATAACCCTGCTGAAGCAGAAAGACCGGCTCCTGCTCCAACAACAATAGCTTCACAGGAGTTTATATACTCTCTTAATAAATTCAGCTCATTATCATAACTCTTTTTTTCTTCCATTTTTTTACTTTTTATATCCTTTTTAATTTTCTTTTAAAACTGCCCCTACAGGGCACACATTAAAACAACTTCCACAGTGTAGACAGTTATTTTCTTTTATAAAAGCTTTTTTATCTTTTTTTTCAATACAGCTTTGAGGACATATATTTATACACTTCCCACAAAGAATACATTTTGTTGTTATAGTATAGCGAGATATACGGGTTAACTCCTTACCAAAAGAAAAACTCTTTCTAAAAATAGGAGAAGAAGATAAGTCGAAAAATTCTCCCTCCCCTTCGTAAATCCTAAATACTCTAAGGGCTTTCCTGCTTTCATTATTTGGATAAATATCTTTCATATAAATATTTTTTTCAAATATTTTCTCTAAGTAGTCTTCCTCTACTTCTTCTGCTCTTCCCTTAATAGTTATAGACTTTGAAGTCATAGTATCACTACCCTTAAGTCCTGTAAGGGAGAGATTTTCATTTTTTTTAAGCCTTTCATAAAAAGACTTTCCCTTTGCAGTTAGAAAGTATAACCCCTTTTCATCATAAAGCATTATATCAATCACACAAGTAACAGGATTATTTTTTTCATCATTTGTAGCCACCACAACAGAGTGTATCTCATTTGTAAGGTATTTTAGGTATTTACTCAACTGGCATACCTCTGTAAGAAATAGCCTCTACTGGACAGTTTACATAACAGTCCCCACATTCATCACACAGGCAGTCATCTACTGAATAGATGTTATCTTCTTCTTTTATTGCAAGAAAAGAACATTTATCCTTACAGACCCCACAAGAAATACATTTTTCACTATTAATAATAAGGCCTTTTCTTTTCTCCTTAGCCCCTCCAAAGGAGAAATACTCTCTTTGCAGTTTGTTTTTTCGACTAATTTTTTCAAAATCATAATCGAAAATATCTCCATACCCTTTAGTTATACAAAGTACCACCATTGCCTTATAAGTTTCTTGGTCTTTAATACAAAAATCAAAAATAGGATTGTTTTTTTTCTTTATCTCTTCTATGGAAACTTCCTTAACTTTACCGCTCATACGCATAGCATAACCCCCCTCAAAAATAGGAAAACCATTTTCGTCATGCTCAACTTGTGTCTTTGCATTAAGACCACAAATAGAAATCCACCCTGTTTCTTTCATTTGCCTATAAAAATCTTTAGTAAACATAGTCATAAAGTAAATTCCCTCATCATCATATGCTCTAAGGTGAGCAATCCTAGCCTCAGGAATCCCTTCTTTGTCAACTGTAGTAAATGATAAACATCCAATTTTATCAAATTTTTCATATATTTCTTTTATATTCATCTCTGCCCTCCTATGAGTTTAAGAACTCTTCTAATTCTTTTGTTTTTGGATTTTTAAGGGAAGAAATTTCCCCATGTTCCCAAATAACCCCATCTTTAAAGAAAAGAATATAATCTGCAAATTCTTTAAGAAATAAAATTTCATGGGTTACAAAAATAAAATTTATCCCCTCTTTTTTAAGGCTATTAACTCCTTTAAGAACCTCTTTTGTAAGAATTGGATCAAGGGCTGCTGTAGGTTCATCTAAGAAAATAAGCTCTGGGTCTGTAGCAAGAGCCCTTGCGATAGACCCTCTTTGTGCTTGCCCTCCTGAAACCATATTTGGCTTTTTATCTCCTTCATTTTCTATAAATAGTCTTTTCAGTAGTTCCATAGCTTTTTTATCTGCACTATGTTTGTCTATTTTCTCTCTTTTTCTTATAATAAGTGTAATATTTTCCTTTAGTGTCAAATGTGGAAATAAATTATGCTTTTGAAAAACTACTCCGATTTTTCTTTGAAATTCTTTCTTGTCTATAATAGGAGATAATCCATTAATTTCAATACTCCCTTTACTTGGATCCTCAATCCCTGCTAGTAGCCTTAGGAAAGTAGACTTCCCACAACCAGACTCTCCAATAATACCAATCGTTTTAACTTCTTCTACATTTAGATTGATATCTTTAAGGATAACTTGATCGTTATATTTCATCGTTAAGTTTTTAGTTGATATATTCATTATACACCTACCTTCTTTCCAACATATTTTGCTAGCATGGATAGAGGTATTGTTATAATAAGATACATAATCCACATGGTATAATATCCTTCAATCGCTGCCCAGTTTTTCGAAGAGATAACTGTTAATACATAAGATATTTCAGCTATAGAAACAATTTTAAGTAAGGCAGAACCTTTTATTATACTTGATAAGTTGTTAATAAGGGATGGAAGTAGAGGTTTTATCATTTGAGGAATTATAATGTATCTATATTTTTCATATCCACTAAAATGATATAAATCCATTACAATATATTGATCTTCATCCACTACAGCTACAGCAGTTTTGTAAGCATTACATAAGTATGGGGCCATATATAAAGTAAGGGCAAGAATTCCAAGAATAAATTTATCTGTTATAAAAATTACATCCCCTATTACATATACAGCTAAAAATATCATAATTAAAAGAGGTGTTCCCATAATAATTTCATTAAAGATTTCTGCAAAAGCATTTATAATATTATTTTTTGACCTTCCTGCTAAAAATAATATAAAACCAAATACCATACTGCCTATAAGAGTTATGATACTTATTAATATCGTTGCAATAAAACCCTCTATTAACATTTTAGAGTCTAAAAAAATTAAATCATATCTTGGATTATCTATAGTAAATAAAATTGCTGATAATATTAATATAAAATATATTCCTCCAGCAAGTAAAAAACTTAGGCGCCTGTTCATAAATTACTCCTTAGTTGCTGGGTATATTATATAATCAAGACCTAAAGCGTCATTTTGCATAAACTCTCCTATAGCCTTATCGTACTTATCCCCTGCCTGTTCATAAAAGCCACCTTCTTCATACATTGAGGCAATAAATGCATTGGCCTCCTCTAAAAGTTTTGTGTCTCCTTTTTTTACTGCAAAGCTTGAAGCACTTACTTCTGTTATTCCCTCATAAACTACAGTTGTTTCTTTATTTGCTGCGTGATCTCCCCAAATAGTGTTTACTCCAACTAAAGCATGTATTCTTCCTGTTGACACTTCGATTAAAGCTGAAGCTATTTCTGTAAATTCAATAACATCTGCTCCATACTCCCTAGGAATACTTACAGCAATTGTTCCTGCTGGTCCCCCAAAGGTCATTCCTTCTATAGCAAAAAAATCTTCTTCACTCATATCAGAGGTAATATTGTTTTTACTAGCAAAGTCTTTGTTTACAAGAGCTAGAGTTCTACTGTATCTATAAGGAGTAGTAAAGTCTGCTTTTTCAAGTCTGTCAGGTTTTTCACTCATATCACTAATGATAATATCTATATCTCCTGTATCAAGGGCGGGAATTAACATTGAGAAATCTGTGTTTACAATTTCTACTTCCCTACCTATATATTCTCCAAAAGCATTCGCAATATCAACCTCAAAGCCTTTTGGCTGTCCATCTTCTAAATACATAAATGGATAAAATTTTAAGTCAATCCCTACACGCAAAACATCATCCCCTGCCTCCTCATTATTGCCATTTCCACAAGCCGCCAAAGTTCCAACCATAATAACCAATACTAAAACTAAACATAATAATTTCTTCATGTAAAAATCTCCTTTTTTTAACCATATTTTAAATACTATTGTTTTTTTCTTTTATAGATGTTATTATAATTTAAAAGTATAAAAAAAACAAGTACGCTTTTTTATGATACTACTATCAAAAATGATACCTAAGGAGTAGAAAATGTCTGAACAAGATTTATTTGGAAAATGTCCATATGTAACAACTCAAAAACTTTTATCTGGAAAGTGGTCAATTTATATCCTACACTTACTTTCCAGTGGTAGCCTAAGATTTAATGAGCTACTAAGATTAATGCCTGAAAAGATGACTCATACCACCTTATCCAGACAGCTGAAATTCTTAGAGGAAAAACATATTATTTCAAGGAGAGAATATAAACAAATTCCTCCAAAGGTAGAATATTCTCTAAGTAAAGTAGGAATATCTTTTATCACCGTGTTAAAAGAGTTAGAAAAATGGGGAGGGGAATATATTTCAATGTTAAAAGAAGAGGATTTTAAACAAACTTATGGAAATGAATAAATTACAACAGTTATTATATTTAAATGATATTCTCTTAAATGAAATGCCTGATTATAAAAGTCAAGGAGAAAAATTTCCTAAAACAATTCTTGAGCAAAGAAGATTACTTCGCTCTTTAATGAATGTAAGACCTCCTAAAAAGTTGTCAAAGGATTTTTTAAAAGTTCAAGATATCTTTTTGCGTAGTGAAGTGATAGAAAAAGGAATTGTTTCTTTAGAGGATTTAAAACCTATAAAAGAAGGTAGCCAGCTTTATTTATGGCAAGGAGACATTACAACCCTTAAAGTTGATGCAATTGTAAATGCTGGAAATTCTGCTCTCCTTGGATGTTTTATTCCTTGTCATGGTTGTATTGATAATGCTATTCATTCTATTGCTGGTTTACAGCTTAGAAATGACTGTGAAGAAATTATAAAAAATCAAGGCCAGGAAGAAAAAACAGGGGATGCAAAAATTACAAAGGGATATAACCTTCCAAGTAAATTTGTTATTCATACCGTTGGGCCAATTATCACTGGAGCTTTATCTGAAAGAGATTGTAGCTTACTTAAAAGCTGCTACAAAAGTTCTTTAAATCTTGCTATTTCAAAAAACTTAAAAAGTATCGCATTTTGCTGTATCTCTACAGGAGAATTTCATTTCCCAAATGATGATGCTGCAAAAATTGCTATTACTACTGTAAGAGAATTGTTAAAAGAAGAAGAAAAAGATATTAAAGTAATATTTAATGTTTTTAAAGATGAAGACTTTGCTCTTTATAAGAAGTATTTAAAAGAACTTCCTAAGCCATAAAAAAACAATACTTCCATTTCATTATTTAATGTTTAAAAAACATTGTTACATAATGAAATACCGATAAAAAATTTATAATTTAAACAAAGGAATGGAAAAGCCATTCCTTTTATTTATATATAGCTTTTCTTTATAAGAAAAAAACAGTTGTTCTTTTGCTATCAAAAGAACCAAAACTACCGCTTTTTTGGCAAAACGCGGGGTAAAAGCCTGTCATTGTTTCCGTAAATATTAAGCTCACCCAAAATTCCCTCACGGGAATGGGTGGCTTTGCTTTTTATAAATTAAAAAGCACCATATTTACTAATTTTATCACTTACATTACTTTTGATTAATTAAAGAAGTATTAGGAATAGGCTACTTAAAGCAAAACTGCCACTATCAATATTGATAGTGGCAGTTTCTTTATTGGTATTATACTATTTCAGTGATACCTTTTGCTTTTTAATAATTTTTATTTCATGTTTTCTTCTTTGTAAGCTACATGTTTTCCTGGCATATTAAACTTTCTTCTAAGTTCATAAAGATTTAATAATTCTTTATGAGGAACTTCAACTGCCCCACCAATTTGGTGAGTTATAAATAAAGTTTTTGCACAAAACTCTAAGCTTTCCATTTTATAGTAAGCATCCCAAATATCTTTCCCATATGTAACAGCTCCATGGCTTTCCATTAAAACTGCATCATGATAGTCTATATACTCCTCAATATTTCCACAAATTTCAGGAGACCCTGGAATTCCATAATTAATAATTGGAACTTCCCCAAGCATTAATATTGTTTCAGTTGAAATATTTTTATCCAGTGGTTTTTTTGCACAGGCAAATGCTGTTCCATACAATGGGTGAGCGTGAACAACTGCCTCTACATCTTCTCTAAGCTCATATATTTTTGCATGTAGCTTAAATTCGCTAGTTACTCTATAATTTCCATTTTCCTCTAATAAATTTCCTTTTATGTCACAAAGACACATCATGTCAGGAGTCATATACCCTTTACTTACCCCTGTAGGTGTAACTAAAAAAGTATTTTCATCTACTTTTAATTAAATGTTTCCATCATTAGTAGCACACATTTCTCTTTGGTACATTCTTCTTCCAATTTCACAGATAGTTTCCCTAAGTTCAGTGATTTTTTCTCTATTCATATTTTCCTCCCAATATTTAGAGTATTTTACATTAATAATATATCAATATATTAAGTAAAAGTCAAAAAGTTTTTTAAGTCTTGACATAATTTTTTTTTTTATTTATAATAATAACATATACAATCTGAAAGGAGACAATTATGTCTGAAAATTTAGTTTTTAATAAAGATTTAGTATTTCTTAATATTGATGCAAAGGATAACATAGATGCCTTAGATCAAGTTGCTAAAAAGTTATACGATATTGGATACGTTAAAGAAAGTTATATCGAAGCTGTTAAAGAAAGAGAAAAAGTATTTGCTACAGGTCTTCCTGTAGATGGATTTGCTGTTGCTGTTCCTCATACTGATATTGAGCATGTAAATACACAAAGTATTACTGTTGCAACATTAACAAAACCTGTAACTTTTGATGTTATGGCAGGAGACGGAGAAAAATGTGAGGTTTCTATTTTATTTATGCTTGCACTAAAAGAGCCTCATCAACAACTAGCTATGCTACAAACTGTAATTTCATTAATTCAACAAAAAGATAAATTAGATGCAATTTATACATCTAATGATAAAGAAAAAATTGTTAAAATTGTAGAAGAAGAGCTTGCAAAACAAATCGAAGAAGCATAATAAAAAAGCTTAGGAGAAAAAAATATAATGATAATAGAATTCTTACAACAACTTTCATTTGGGAAGCACTTAATGTTTATCCCTGAATTTATTGGGGAAAATGTTTACCTAGTTGGGGCTATTGGATTTTTGTATGGATGTGTATTATTCTATGGTGCATATTGTGCAAAAAATAAAATACCAGAAATTTTCAATTCTTTTGTTTTAGAAGAAAGCACAAATATGCTAAAAGAAGACCCTTCTATCTCAGAAAGCAAACTTACAGATGCAATATACGAAAAATGGATAAATTATGTACCTACTATTCCTTCAAAGTATAAAATTGTTAGTAAAAAAGGATTTTGGATTACAAATCCTACAATTGAACTTTTAGAAAATAGTGTTGGGATTAATAAAGACTCTGTAAAGCTTATATTTGTAAAAGCAAGAACATAAAAATATTATAAATTTAATTTTTTTAAGGGATATATATCTACCCTAGATATATATCCCTTATTTTTTTACTTACATTCTTATAACATATATATAATTATATTACAAACCTACATATTTCTCCTTTATAAGCCTTTATATATAATATATTATAAAATATATTAATATATAAATATATTTTACATATTATTGATAT
>CAYJAA010000002.1:17552-41711 GCA_964368185.1 uncultured Lachnospiraceae bacterium
TTTAACTTATATTTAACACATGGAGGGTATCTAAAATTGGGGATTCTTAATATGATTTCTAAGTCTTTAGACGAAAAAGAAATAAAAAAACTTACAAAAATTACAGATCAAATTGATAACTATGAACAGGAATATAAAAACTTAAAGGACGAAGAACTTGCTGGTAAAACTTTAGAGTTTAAAAATAGATTAAAGCAAGGACAAAGCCTAGATGATATTTTACCTGAAGCCTTTGCGACTGTTAGAGAAGCTGCTTCTAGAATTTTAAAAATGCGTCACTTTAAAGTGCAATTAATGGGGGGAATTATTCTTCACCAAGGAAATATTGCCGAAATGAAAACAGGAGAGGGGAAAACCTTAATGGCTACCCTACCTGCTTATTTAAATGCTCTTACTGGTAAGGGCGTTCATATTATTACAGTGAATGATTACCTAGCAAAGCGTGACTGCGAGTGGAACACTCCTTTATTTAATTTTTTAGGGCTAAACTTAGGACTTATTGTTCATGGTTTAAACTCTGAAGAAAAAAGACAAGCTTATAATGCAGACATCACATATGGAACTAATAACGAATATGGATTTGATTATTTAAGAGATAATATGGTTACTGCTAAAGAAAGAATGGTACAAAGAGAACTTAATTATGCTATTGTAGATGAGGTTGATAGTATCTTAATTGATGAGGCAAGAACTCCTTTGATTATTTCTGGAAGTGGAAATGAAAGCACAAAGCTATATACTCACGCTAATACTTTTATTAAAACTCTAAAATATGAAACAGATTATGTTTTAGATGAAAAAGACAAAACAACAAACCTTACTGAAGAAGGGGTTAAAAAAGCAGAAAGAGCTTTTTCTATCGAAAACTTATCTGATATTAATAACATGGAAATCCAACACCATGTAAACCAAGCCTTAAAGGCTCATGCTTTAATGAAAAAAGACAGAGATTATGTAGTTCAAAATGGAGAAATCATTATTGTAGATGAGTTTACTGGAAGGCTTATGGAGGGAAGAAGGTATTCAGAGGGGCTACATCAAGCAATCGAGGCAAAAGAAAATGTAAGAGTAGCTAGAGAAAGTGTAACCCTTGCAAGTATTACATTCCAAAATTATTTTAGAATGTATGAAAAACTTTCTGGTATGACAGGAACAGCAAAGACAGAAGAAGAAGAGTTTAAAGGTATTTATAATATGAATGTTGTTTGTGTTCCAACAAATAAACCTTTAGCTAGAATAGACTTAAAAGATGCAATATTTGCTTCTAAAAAAGCAAAGTTCAATCATGCTATTGAAGATATAAAACAAAGAAATCAAATTGGACAACCTGTCTTAGTTGGTACAATTTCAATTGAAGATTCTGAAAGCCTTAGTAAAATGCTTAAAAAGCATGGAATTAAACATAATGTCTTAAATGCGAAATATCACGAAAAAGAAGCAGAAATCATTTCTCAAGCAGGACAAAAAGGCTCTGTTACAATTTCTACTAATATGGCTGGTAGGGGTACAGATATTGTCCTAGGGGATGGAGTTAAAGAAATCGGCGGTCTTCATATTCTGGGAACAGAAAGGCATGAAAGTAGACGTATCGACAACCAGTTAAGGGGTAGAGCAGGTAGACAAGGAGACAATGGTTCTAGTCAGTTTTATATATCTTTAGAAGACGACTTAATGAGACTTTTTGGTGGAGATAGAATGTTAAACTTTGCTGGAAGCGCAGGTCTTGAAGATGAGTGTATCGAAAGTAAAATCTTAACTAGAAGTATCGAGAATGCACAAAAACAAGTAGAGGGTAAAAACTTTGGAATTCGTAAATATGTTCTTCAATATGATGATGTTATGAATAAACAAAGAGAAGTTGTTTATAAACAAAGAAAAGATGTCCTTTTAGGTGAAGATATTACTGCCTTAATAGATTCTATGATTTATGATGTAATAGACAATCAAATTATGTCTTATACAACAAGTCAAAATTATACTGATGAGTGGGATCTTAAAAAGATTGAAGAAAATATTTTAAAAATATTTGCAGTAAATGTAGATATTTCAAAAGAAACTAATATAGAAAAAATAAAAGAGATTATTTTAGAAAAAGTTCAGGAAAAAAGACTTGAGAAAGAAAAAGAATTTGGTGAAAATGAGCTAAAACAGCTACAAAGACTTGTTCTTCTTAGAGTAGTAGACAGCAACTGGATGGAACATATCGACAATATGGATCAGCTAAAGCAAGGGATTAACCTTAGAGCTTATGGACAAACAGATCCTGTTCAAGCCTATACAAAAGAAGGCTTTAATATGTTTGAAGATATGAATGAAGTAATAAAAGAAGATACAGTTAAATATATTTTCCATCTTGAGATTGAAAAGAAAATAGAAGTAAAAGAAGAAAGGAAAATGCAAATTTCAACCAACCAAGGAGAAAAATCAAAGAAAAAACCTGTTACTAATAAAGATAAAGTAGGAAGAAATGATACTTGTCCTTGTGGAAGTGGTAAGAAATATAAAAAATGTTGTGGAAATAAATAAAAATAAAATGAAATAATATACACTATAAAGGAATAGGAGAGAAAATGAAATTTCAAGTTAAAAATATTTATAAGAATTTTGGTGAAAAAGAAGTTTTAAACAATATTAGTTTTGAAGTAGAAAGTGGAACTGCTCTAGGGCTACTTGGTAGAAATGGGGCTGGAAAAACTACCACTTTGCGTATTATTATGGGAGTATTTCCACCTTTAAAAGGAGATATTTTAGTTGATGATGAACCTATTGATAGGAGTAAATTAAACATAGGTTATCTACCAGAAGAAAGAGGATTATATCCTAAAAAGCCTATTTTAGAACAACTTATCTACTTTGCTTCTCTTAAGGGAATGAAGAAAAAAGAGGCGAAGAAGGCAAGTTTATATTGGCTTGAAAAAGTTGAGATGAGTGAATATAAAAACGCTAAGCTTGATACACTCTCTAAAGGAAATCAACAAAAAATTCAGCTTGCTTGCGCCTTAGTAAATAACCCAGACTTTGTAATTCTTGACGAACCTTTCTCAGGTCTTGATCCAGTAAATGCTATGCTACTAAAAAACATTGTAAAAGATCTTATTAAAGAAGGAAAAATCGTTTTATTTTCCAGTCATCAAATGAACTATATAGAAGAATTTTGCGATAGTATAGCTATTATAAATAAGGGAAAGATTGTTTTAAATGGAAAAATAAAAGACATTAAAAGAAGTTATGACAGAAAGAAATTAATAATTAAAGGCGAGAATTTAAATATATTATTAGATGTTATTAAAAACAACTTTGAAAATAATGTCTCAAATATACAAACATGTGAAGAAGAGATTATCGTTAACTTAAACAAAGAAGAAGATAAAGCAAGCTTCATAGAGGGTATAGCTAAGCTAAAAATAGACTTTGATAGCATCTCTGTTTATGAACCTTCACTAAATGATATATTTGTGGAATATACGGAGGATTAGACTTATGAATAATTTTTTTAACATATTTAAATTTGAATTTTTTAACTACATAAAGAATAAAGTATTTATAGGGATTACAATATTTTTAGTTCTTGGAATAGGTGTTGTCTTATCCCTTCCTCATATAACAGGGTTTTTCTCCTCTTTTAGTGAAGAAAGTGAAAATAACACAAATATAACTACCCCTTACGAAGAAGGTGCCACTTATGAAGAAGGTGCTACCTTAGAAGAAGATATTCCTTCTGAGACAAACCCTACTATAGCAATAGCTGGAATTAATAATGATATGCTAGCTTTTTTAGAAGTTAGTATGAGTGGATTTAATGTTATTTCACTAGATACAACCCTTGAAGAAATGAAGGAAGATATAGACAGTGGAAAATACGATTATGGGATTATCTTAAATGATACCCTAAGCTATCAATACATTGTAAAAGATATTGGTTTATATGATTCTACAACTTATTTTTTTGACGAAACTTTTAAATCTTACTATGAATATTCTACATTAACTGATCTTGGAATGACCAGTGAAGAAATACAAACTTTTATGTCTAGTAGTATTCAAAGTGAGACTATTCAAACAGGAAGTGGAAAAGACCAAACGAAAAATTTCTTTTATACATATATATTAATGATTGCTTTATATATGGCTGTACTTCTTTATGGTCAGTTTGTGTCTATGAGTGTTGCCACAGAAAAAGCAAGTCGAGCTATGGAGCTACTGATAACTTGTGCAAAACCAAGGGAGTTAATGTTTGGGAAAATTCTAGGAGCTGGGTGCGCTGGACTACTGCAATTCGTTGCAATCTTTGGAAGTGCTTATGTATTTTATAATATAAACGCAGAAATTTATAAAAATAATTTTATTGTAAGCTCTATCTTTAATATGCCTCTAGATACCCTTATATACGCTGTTATATTCTTTATACTTGGATTTTTCATTTATGCTTTCATGTTTGGTGCCTTAGGCTCAATGGTTAGCAGAATAGAACAACTTAATACATCAACCCTACCTGTGACATTTTTATTTATCATCGCTTTCTTTATAGTGATGACTTCAATGAGTAGCGGAAATGTAGATGGAACTTTAATGAAGATTTGTTCATTTATTCCTTTCACCTCCCCACTAGCAATGTTTGTTAGAATTACTATGGGAAGTGTAGAAATGATTGAAATAATTATTTCTATTGGAATATTAATCATCTCTACAATTGGGATAGGATATTTATCCGCTGGGATTTATAAAGTTGGAGTTTTATTATATGGACAACCTCCAAAATTAAAAGAGTTAATAGCTTTAATAAAGACGAAAAAAATAAGTGATTAAACAAATAAAAAACTTTATTTACAAACTAAAAAAAAAGGAATGGCGTAAGCCATTCCTTTTATGTGTTTTTAAAAAAAATATTAAGATATAAATTCTGCTACCTATAAGAATATAAAGTATCATAAAGCTCCTTATTATTAATAGTGTATAAGTAGTAAATATGGTGCTTTTTGTTTTATAAAAAGCAAAGCCACCCGTTCCCTTTAGGGAACCATTGGGAGGTCTTAATATTTACGGGAATAATAACAGGCTTTTACCCGATTATTATCTTGCCAAAAAAGGGGTATTCCCCGTTCTTTTGATATCAAAAGAACAATTATTTTTTATAAAAGAAAAATTTATATACAAAAAAAGGAATGACTTTCATCATTCCTTTTTTTTAAATTATAAAGTTTATTTACTTATATTCCACTACATCCATAAAACCACAATCCCACCTTTTTTTGTATTCACAACTTTACTTAAAACTCTCTTTATTTTAACTTTGTTTTCACTGTCCATACTAACCAGTTTCCCTTGCATATTATCACTAATCATATCTTTTAAATTTCTTCCAAAAAATTCACTTTCCCATAATTTTTCTTTATCATTTTCATATTCATAAATTAATTTTTCATAAAAAGATTCACACTCTTCTTTTGTTCCAATTGTTGGCATAACATTTGTATATACATCTGTAGAAATAATATGCATAGCTGGAGCATGAGCAGTAATCTTAACCCCATGTCTAGAGGCTTTATTAATCATTTCTGGCTGTTTAAGCTCATATTCATCAAAGGCTGGGCTTACAATTCCATACCCTTCACTGGCTGCTGTTTTAAGGGCAGTAGATATCTTATCATAATTTTCTTTTACTATATTTAAATCCTTCATAACAGCAAATAAGTCTGATTCACACTTAATATTCATATTATTTTCTTCACTCATCACTTTGAAAAATATCCCTATATCTACATTTATTTTTACATGAATTGTTCCTTTACTTAAATCAATATTTGAAATATTACTACTAAAATATTCACAGTGATTAGTATCAATTCCGCTTACTATACTCCTGATTTTATCATTTATATTAGATGAAGAAGATATAAAGTCATAAATTTCTGTATTAATATAATGTTCCTCACTTAAAGAAGATATCCAAAGAGGCAGTTCATAACAAATTTCTTTAGCTGGGAATTCATATAATATAGACTTTAATATGTATTCTATATCACTACTATTCATTTCCATAACATTAAGGGGAATAACTTTTCTTTGATATTTTTCCTCCATTTGATTTTTAAGGGCAGTAGTTTCCCTACTATTTGGAGAGGTAGTGTTTAAAATAATCACAAAGGGTTTATCAATGCTTTTTAGTTCATTAATAACCTTTTCTTCACTTGAGATATAATTACTTCTTGGAATGTCTGTAAAACTACCATCTGTAGTAACCACTATCCCTATAGTTGAGTGAGTAGAAATTACTTTTCTAGTTCCAATTTCAGCCGCCCTTACAAATTCCATAGGCTCATCTGACCATGGAGTTTGTACCATTCTAGGGCTATTTTCTTCCATGCTCCCATTTGCCCCCTCCACAACATACCCCACGCAGTCAACAAGCCTAACGTTCATACTAGCACTATCCCCTACTTTTATATTAACTGCCTGTGCCGGAACAAATTTAGGCTCACAAGTCATAATTGTTTTACCACTACCACTTTGAGGAAGTTCATCAATAGCCCTTTGTTTTTTGTATTTGTTTTCTATATTTGGTATCACTAAACTATCCATAAATTTTTTAATAAAGGTTGACTTCCCTGTTCTTACAGGTCCAACAACCCCTGTATAAATATCGCCACTAGTTCTCTTAGATATATTTTCGTATATTCTTTGGCTATCCATTAGCTTTTCCTCCTAAAATAATTCTACTTGTTATAATATATTAGCCTCTTTATAAAAATATGATAGGAAAAGTGTTTATAAATAAAAAAATCTCTTAAACTTACACTCTGTAAATTTAAGAGACTTTATTTTATTATTGTTTCTCTCTTTTTTTTCTATAAATTATTTTAATAGGACTTCCAAGGAATGTAAATGAATCCCTTATCTTGTTAACTAGATACCTAGTGTATGGATCATTTACAACACTTGGCTCATTTACAAAAATTACAATAGTAGGAGGACTTACTGAAACTTGAGA
Organism: uncultured Lachnospiraceae bacterium; assembly: GCA_964368185.1. GTDB lineage: Bacteria > Bacillota > Clostridia > Eubacteriales > Anaerofustaceae > CAYJAA01. The sequence continues at coordinate 24,541 of CAYJAA010000002.1, forward strand.
AGTATAAAGTATCTTAAGTCTTTGATTTCCCTTTGATGGAGGGTTATTCATCATTACTGCATCCCCAATTACTTCATTTAATAGCCCTGTTGAAATTCTCTTAGAATATTCAGCTAAAACTTCCTCTACTAAAGGTAGTAATTTATGGGTTCTTTTTGTAGTAATAGCACTCATAAATAGAATTGGAGCAAAGTCAAGGAAATATAAATGTGTTCTAATTTCTTTTTCCATTTGGCTCATGGTATTGGTTTCTTTATCAATTAAATCCCACTTATTTATTGCAATAATAACTGCTTTATATCTATCTTTAATAAGACCAGCAATCTTTATATCTTGATCTGTAACTCCTTTTGTAGCGTCAATCATTAAAATAGTAATATCACTTCGCTCAATAGCCCCTACCGCTCTAATCGTACTATAATGCTCAATGTCATCATAGACCTTGCTTTTTCTTCTAAGACCGGCTGTATCAATTAAAACATAATTTTTATCTTCATGGGTAAATAATGTATCAATAGCGTCTCTAGTAGTTCCAGATATCTCACTAACAATTACCCTGTTTTCCCCAAGAAGAGCATTTACAAGACTTGACTTCCCTGCATTAGGTTTTCCTACAATGGCTATTTTAGTTCTTTCTTCTTCCTCTAGCCCTTGTTTTTCAACTGGGAAATTTTCTACAACCTCATCTAAAAGGTCTCCAAAACCAAGACCATGCTCAGCACTAATCCCAAGAGGCTCCCCTAAAGATAAGTCGTAAAATTCATATCTTAAATAATCAATATCAAAAGAGTCAATTTTATTTACGGCTACGATACATTTTTTATTAGCTTTTCTAATCATATTTGCAACTTCTCTATCACTAGCACAAACCCCAGCCCTACCGTCAACAACCATAACAATTACATCCGCCATATCTATAGCAAGCATAGCTTGTCTTTTCATTTGAGACAAAATAATATCATTAGTTTTTGGCTCTATTCCACCAGTATCAATTAAAAAGAAGTTGCTACTATTCCAAGAAACCTCTGTAATAATTCTATCCCTAGTAACCCCAGGAGTATCTTCTACAATAGAAATCCTCTTTCCTGATAGCTTATTAAATAAAGTTGACTTTCCAGTATTGGGTCTTCCAATTAAAGCAACAAAAGGTTGTTTTGTCATTTTTTATCTCCTACTCTAAATAAATATTTTTACAAAATCTTCTCCAGTGTTTGGAGACTTTATAATATTTACTTTTAATATATTTTCTACATCCTCTATTTTTTTGTCATCTAAAAATAGATTATTTCCATCTTTAAACATGCTTTCACTTAGTAAAAGATTTTCACATCCCTTAATATCTTTTAAAGCATTTATAATATCTTCTCCACAAAGAAGTCCAGCGACTGTAATTTTATCCCCGAAAAACTCATTTTTCACAGGAATTACTTTAATATCTACATTTGCTTTTTCCATTATACTACAACTAAGGTCTTTTATAAAGGGATAGGCTAAAATACCTGTAGCAATGGTATAGCTACCTCTCTTTTTCTTAGAAGGCTTTATACTTTTTAAATACTCCCCTGCCTCATAATAAAAGCTACTCATCATCCCAACCCCATTTTCATATTGTAAAAATTCTTCGTAGTAATCTAAGTCTGGTAGCCTTTTTTCTCCTAAAATAAAAAATTCATCACTAGGATATAAAGTGTGCTTTCCTGACTTTTTAAAAAACTTCTCCCTAAATTTATCTATAATATCAATGGTTTTAACTGCATCATCTTTAGTAAATGGATTTATAAAGGTAAGGTTCTCTCTATACTTGCTAAGACCTACTGGTACTACACTAAGACTTGTAAGGCTACTTTCAAATAAAAGTAAGTCTTCTAAAGTTTTTTCAAGTTCTTCTCCATCATTAAAGCCTTTACAAAGAACAATTTGCCCATTAAAAGTTATATTATTATCCTTTAGCTTTTTAAGCTGAGATAAAATTTTAGAGGCATTTGGATTTTTAAGCATATCTTTTCTTAAATCTCCATTTGTTGTGTGAATAGAAATATTGATATGATGTATCCCAAGATTTATAACTCTATCCAAGTCTTCTTCCCTCATATTAGTAAGGGTAACATAATTTCCCTCTATAAAAGAAAGTCTATAATCATCATCTTTAAAGTATAGAGTTTCCCTAAGCCCCTTTGGCATTTGCGCCATAAAGCAAAATATACAGTTGTTTTTACACTGTCTTGGCTCATCTATAGTTATACTCTCAAAAATAAGCCCCAGCTCTTCATAAGGCTCTTTTTCTATTTCTATATCCCAAATTTCCCCTAATTCTCTTTTTTCTATTTCTAGTGTAAAATAATCGGAAGCTGTTAGAAATTTATAATCTAAAATATCTTTAATTTCTTTTTTATCTATACTTAGTAAAAAATCTCCCTTTTCTATCCCAACCTCAAAGGCGATAGAATCCTTTAATACATTATCTATTTTTATTTTCATATTACTACACTTCTTTTTCTATTTTCATAATATCTTCATTTTCTAAAGTAATATATCCCGTTTTATTATCTGTATAAATTACTTTCCCCTCTTTCATTCCAGAGGGCTTTTTAACATATTTTATATAAGTATAATCCACAGGAACATTAGAAGAGTTTCTTCCCTTAGAATAGTATACACAAAGCTTCATCGCCATTTCTAAAGCCTCTTTGGAATACTTCCCATCCCTAGTCCTAATTATAACATGACTACTTGGAATATCTTTAGTGTGTAACCATAAATCATTTTTATTTGCAAGCTTTCTTGTAAGCTCATCATTTTGCTTAGAGTTTCTTCCAATATAAATATCAAAATCATCATGCTTTACATAAATAGGCTTAGATTTACTTTGCATTTTAGAATTCTTTTTGTTTTGCTTAATAATTTTATTTTCCATAAGGGAAATTTTAATTTCATCAACATCTTCATTACTTTGGGCGTTGTTTAAATATAAAATTTGAGTTTGTAGGAAATATATCATTTCTTCACTGTCTTTAATAAGTTTCTCTAAATGCTTCTTTGCGTTTATTCCCTTAGTATAAAGCTTAAAATATTTATTTGCATTTTCACTAGGAGTAAGTTTAGGGTCTAGCTTTATTTCTATCTCCCCTGCTTCTTCACTAAAAAAGTTTAAACACTTTGTTACTTTATCTCCCTTTTTCATATTGTGTAAATTAGAAAGAAGGATTTGTCCTTTCTGGTTATAGATTTCTACACCTAAAGCTTCTTTAAACTCTTCTTCTCTTAAAAGAAGTTTGTTTTCCTCTCTGGAAAGAGAGGATTCAAGAACTGTAAATATTTGCTTATAAGACTGCTTTAGTCTATTTACTCTATCAAAATTTTTATAATAGCTTTCTATCATTAAAGAAGGATTTAAAAAATTTTCTTTTCTAAGTCCATTATATTTACTTAAATCTATACAAAGAAAATCTTTAGGTTTATCCCCTTCATAATAAATATTATATTCTAGCTTTTCATCTAAATTATAAAAAAACTCTTTTATTGACTTAACAATATTACTTACTTCCTCTAAAGTAAAGCTTGATATCTTAACCCCATCTTCTAAGTTGTTTTCCTTAAGAATTTCCCAGGTAATAATGGGACTAAATCCATTAAATGTAGATACTAAGGCATTTTTTAAAGTCTTGTCATAATAAGAAAGTAGCCTGTCACTAGCTTTATACTCGTCAAAATCAAGGGGGTTAAGTCTATCACTAGGAGGAGAAATATACCCCTCTTTTGGAAGTATCTGCCTAAAAGAACTTACTTCTTTAGATACATGTTTTATACTATCTAAAATTTGGTTTGATTCTTTTTCAATTAATATAATATTTGAATGTCTGCCCATAATCTCAATGATAAGCCTAAGGTCAGTAAAATCCCCTAAGAGATTTATACATTCCATATCTATGTGAATAATTCTATCAAAATTATATAAAGAAATATCTTTAATAATCCCACCAGTTAAATATTTTCTAAGAAGCATACAAAAGCCTTTAGGGTGAGAGGCTGTATTATTATAGTCTTCAATAAAGTGAACCCTTGGATTATTTGAAGAAGCATTAAGAAGTAGGCTTAATTTTTTATCTGAAAAAGTATGAATAACAACCTCGTCTTTACTTGGTTGATATATTTTACTAATTTTAGAGCCGATTAACTCTTTTTTTAACTGTTTAACAACCCCATAATTTGTAATTGAGTCAAAAGCCATTTTCCTATCCTCTTTCTATTTTCTATTATTATATATTATTTGGAAAGTAAAGGCAATCTTTACACCCATTACAATATAAATGCAGCTTAAATAAGCTGCATTTATATTGTAAAATTTATAACACTGTATATGTTTTAATAGTGTCTTGTTTTGATTATTATATAAAAATAAATAAACTTTTTATATTAACTTGTAAAAATCTTTAGGTAAGTCAGAATTAAATTCCATATATTCCCCTGAACTTGGATGAATAAGCCCTAGTTTATAGGCGTGTAATAACTGCCCTGAAAACATTCTATCAAGCTTTGTGTCTCTTCCATAAACCTTATCCCCAATTAAAGGATGATTTATATATTTCATATGAACCCTAATTTGATGAGTTCTTCCAGTTTCAAGTTTTAAGTCAATTAAAGAATAATTTTCATATCTTTTTTCTACATTAAAGTGAGTAACTGCGTGTTTTGAATTCTCAAAAGTAACACACATACTCTTTCTTTTTACCTTATGTCTACCAATAGGAGCATCAATCATTCCTTCATTTTCAGAAATAACCCCACTAACAATAGCCTTATACCTTCTATTAATACTATGATCTTTAAACTGACTACTAAGGTGATTATGGCTAAAATTATTTTTTGCAATCACCAAAAGTCCTGAAGTGTCCTTATCAATCCTATGAACTATTCCCGGTCTAATAACTCCATTAATAGAAGATAAATCCTTTATATGATACATAATAGCGTTCACAAGAGTTCCCGTTACAATATTATTTGCTGGGTGGACACTAATTCCAGTTGCCTTATCAATAATGGCAATGTCCTTATCTTCATAAACAATTTTTAAAGGAATATTTTCTGGAAGTATTGAAAGGGGAATGTCTTCTGGAATAGATATTTCCACTTTGTCCATTAAGTTAAGTTTCTTAGAGGCTTTTACATTTTTATTATTAACCACTACATTTCCTAAATCTAATAGCTCTTTTACTCTATTTCTGGATATATCCTTAATATTTTCACATAAATATTTATCAATTCTACATGAAACATATTCTTCACTAACTACAAAATTTAATTTTTCCAAAACATATACCTACATAAATTTCTTTATTAATAATTTTATATTTCCCTTTTTAGTAGTGCCATTTTCGCTGTGGATAATCCCTCTACCCTTAGTTCTAACAGAAAGCATATCTCCTACTTTCACACTATAAGCAGGTTTTAAAATAACTTGATGATTTATTTTCACCTTCCCACCCTTAACAAGCATATTTGCTTCGTTTCGGCTTAGCTTAAAAGCGCTACCAATTACTGCGTCAAGGCGAAGAGAGGGAACAATAACATTCATCTCTTTAAAGTTAGGCTCAACAACTAAAGCTTTCTCTAAACCTACTTCTTCAAACTTAATATCATATCTTGATATATTACTTAGCTCATTTACAATAAAAGAAGAAATATTTTCACTTACAAAGATTTGAACTATACTATCTGTAATATTAATATCTCCAATTTTTTCTCTTTTTATAGAAAGACCAAGGACTGCCCCTAAAACATCTTGATGAGATATTTCCCCTTCTTTTTTACACTGAAGAACACTAATTGGATAATCTTCCTCATTTGGGATAATATCTTTTGCGTGAATACAAATCACTTTTCTTTCTGTATATACATTGCCACCAAAAAAGGTACAATCTAAATCTTTGTACCTTCCTATTTCTCTATTTGCTAATATCTCCATAGAAGGATCTACAAAAGAAGCAAAAACAATATCTTTTTCTTCCCTTGCTTTTAAAGCTAAATCCTCTAGTCTTGATAAGAAAATATCATACTCTCCCATTTTAGCCTTCAAACTCCCAAATATCAACTTCTCCTAGCTCGTCCATATCACTAGTTTGAATGTCTGTTCCAATAGGGGCTAAAACAAAAACATGTTCTGCAACTTTTTTCATACTAGCATTTAAAACATAAACTGCTCCACTTAAAAAGTCAAATATTTTTTTCGCATCAGAAAGGTCTACTTCGTCCATATTTACAACAACAGTAATTCCCTCTTTTAACTTATCACAAATCGTAGGCGCATCATTAAATCTCTTAGGCTCAAACACAATAACAGTAGATTGAGCTTCTCCACTTGAATTAGTGGTGGTAGCCAACATATTAGAACTCATTTTATATCCTGCTCTTTCTCTTGGTCTTATTTCTTCTACACTTTCTCTTTTTAGTTCATTTTCATCTTCTTCATAAAGATCATCATCTGTTACATCAATTTCTACATTAAATACTTTTTTAAATACATCATTAATACCCATTTTATATATCTCCTTTAAAAATACTTGTTCCAATTCTCACAAGATTACTGCCACATTCTAAAGCTAGTTCGTAATCGTTACTCATACCCATAGAAAGGATATCTATACATATATTATCATATATTCCTTTATAAGTGGTATATTTTTCATAAGTTTTTCGCAAATTCATAAAAACTTCTTTTATCACTCCTTCATCATTTGTAAAAGGAGCCATACACATAAAGCCTTTAACTTTAATGTTTTTAAACCTAGAGGCTTCTTTAATAGCTTCCTCTACTTCCTCTAAAGTAAAGCCATACTTACTTTCTTCCATAGAAACATTAACCTCAAGTAAAATATCGCTAACAATATCTTTTTTCTTGCTTTCAATATCTATTTTTTCAAGAAGACGAAGGCTATCCACAGAATGAATTAATGAGACTTTTCCAACTATATCTTTTACTTTGTTCCTTTGTAGGTGTCCTATAAAATGCCAATTTACACTGTCTTTTAACACCTCATACTTCATCAAAAATTCTTTTACTTTATTTTCCCCAAAGTCTTTAACCCCAACCTCAATAACTTTTTCAATTTCTTCTATTCTCCTATATTTACTCACACACACCAAAAGAGGTTTTTCATTATAAGGAGACAGGCTACTTCCATTTTTTATATTAAGCTTTATTTCTTCTAGATTATTTTTTATATAATTCATTTTCTACACCTTAATTTATATCTTTTTTATACTACCTTATATTATGGATTGATAATAATTTCCATATTTTCCTCTAAGTCTGGATTATTTTCAAGCCTTATTAGGGCTTGGCTACCCTCATACTTAAAGATATTTACCTCTACAAGCTCTTTAAACTTCCCTGTTTGCATTACTGATAAATATGTTTTATCATCTTTGTTAATAACTGCCCCTTTTGGTATAACAAAACAGCGAGTTTCTTCTGTGTAAACATCAAATTCAGTTTTATTTATTGTCATAAAATCTTCAACATCATCTTTAATAGCTATAACTAAAACTTTTTGATTATTATATTCAACAATGTCTACTAAATTACCCCTATAAATGGTCCCACTTCCATCTTCAAATCGAATACTAGGAAATGTTCCCAGTATATCAATTCTTCTTCTTAGAAAGTCATAGTATCCCCCTTCTTTGTCAATGTCATTATAAGTATAAATACCTTCTTTTACTGATTCCATATGACTTTGGGAAGAAACTAAAGTATCTGCGTCTAAAAAAGCACAAACATATAAAATTTCATTATTCACTATTTTTATAACATTGTTTTCCCTTGTGTCAATTGCTTCAGGCTCATAATCTTCAATATATTCAAAATATCCACTTGTAATAGCTGGCATTACATCAACATTCAAAACATCTTCATACCCTGTTGTTTCATAATATATATTCCCAGTAAAGGAAAAGTTTAAATTTGATATAGTTAAAGCTTTATCCGAGTTATTTTTTTTACTAACAAGCTCTGCTCTTAATTTTGTCAATGTTTCTTCATCTGCAAAAATATAACGAATTGATTTTTCCATCATCTCTTCTTTATATTTTTCATCTTCTAACTCTTTTTCTAGTGTTAAAGCTTTATCATCATCCCCTTGACTTTTTGCTGTAGAAAGTTCGTCTTCAAGGGTTTGTACATCTTCACTAACCTCTTGTAAATGATCTATAAATACATTTTGATCTTCATAGGAAACATACTCACTAAGCCTAAAATCTATAACCTCAATTGCCTCATCGATATACTGATTTGTTTCAAGGGTGTAATTTTCTGATAAAATAGTGTTAGCTCCTATTTTGCTACCTTCTTCTATGGTATAGTCTATCTTTTGACCTGGAATTGTAATATATTCTTCTTCTTTAAAAATATAACTTTCTCCACTAACCTTTGTTGTATATAACTCCTCATGCAAAAGCATGGTTCTTTGCTTAAATATAAAAAGATAAGATAATATAAGGGCAAAAACAACAGTTATTATTATAAGCGTTTGTCTATTTCTTTTCTTTCTTAAATTTTCTCTTGCCATAAAAGATACACTCCCTTTTATATTTAGATTTTTATAAAATCCTTTTAAATACATCCTCTAACTTATAAGTATTATATCATAAATACTTTATTTTTCTCATTAAGGTTATAAGATTTCCCTAAAGAGTTTAAGGGCGTTTTTATAATATATTTTTTCAATAACCCTATAAGGTATATTTTCTTTTTCTAAAGCTTTATACAGTTTATTAAAGCCCGTAACATCTTTGATTTCAATCTCACAATCTATCCCATCAAAATCACTCCCAAAGCAAACAATATCTTCCCCACCTACATTTATCATATATTTAATATGTTTTATAATATCTCCTTCTTTTGACAAATCGCTTCCATCTAAAAATTTAGAAAAGAAATTAATTCCAACAACCCCACCTTTGTCCGCAATTTTACGAATCATATCATCACTTAGATTTCTTGAAGTGTCCATTAAGGTTCTAGAATTAGAGTGAGAGGCGATAAAAGGTTTTTTTGAAATATCACAAACATCATAAAACCCAGCATCATTTAAGTGAGAGGTGTCAATAATTACACCCAGTTCATTTAAATATTCTACAGCTTCCTTACCCTTTTTCTTAAGTCCATTTCCTATATTATCATTGTATGTATTGTCATAACCTATTTCATTTTCATAGTTCCAAGTAAGACCCATCATTCTAAAACCAAGGTCATAAAGATTTTTAATATTTTCCCTCTCCCCTTTTGTGCTTCCTATGTCTTCAGCTGACAAAAGGATATTTTGTTTATCCTTTTTTATATCATCATATTTTCTAACAATATTAATATCTTCCCTACAATTATCTAAAATTTTTAAAGATCTATCAACAAAAGACATATACTTTTCAAATTCATAATTTGTAAACTCTTTATAATCAAACATCGCAAAAACTTGCAGTAGAGAATCTGCTTTTTTTAATCTTTGTAAATCTATATGTAATTTTTCATTTTCCAAAAGATGAAATTCTTCATTTTCCATTAGTTGAAAAAGTGTATCACAGTGCAAGTCTATTAACTTCATTTTCTTTTTCTCCTTATATTTTCTTAATAAATATTTTTATCTAACTTCTTAAAACTTTAAATTTTCCTAGTTAAAGAAATTCCCCACTTTTTAAAAGCGGGGAACTTATCTATTTTTTAGTTAAGGTGTTGTTTCTGGTTCTGGCTCTGGATCTGGATCCGGATCTGGATTTGGGTCTGGATCTGGTTCTGGCTCTGGGTCTGGTGTTGGGTCTGGCTCTGTCTCTGGTTGTGTAATAACATCATCTTGGAATGTTTCTTCCTCTGGAGCCTCTGGGGAACTATCCCTTTGAGGGTCTTGAGTTAATATTGTAGCATCAATACCAAAATGTTCTTTAATAAAGGTAACTCTGGCGCTTTGATTAATAATCCAATAAGATACACTATTTAAATTCCCAAACATACCTGGCATAGTATATGTTGTAAGATCTTCACTAGAGAAGTCACTAAAGTTATAACCTAAAGAAGCTATTTGAGCAAAATTTAAGTTTGTTATAATCATATCCTTTGCCATGTTATATATTTTTGGAACATCCATAAAGCTTCCTGTTTTCTTAAACTGATCGAATATTGCCATCATTATTGTTTGTTGAACTCTTACTCTTTCAATATCCCCTTCTGCATAATCCCTACATCTACTATATGTTAAAAGTTGTTCTCCACTTAAAACCTGAAGTCCTTCAGAAAGAGGTTCTTCATATTTAACATAAATATCTTGATGAACATATATTTCAACTCCACCAACAGCGTCCCCTAAAAGAGGAAGGGCTTCCATATCTACCCCTAAATAATAATCAATTGGAATTCCTCCTAAAAGAGCACTAGCTGTTTCTTGTAGATACATAGCCCCTTCTTCGAAAGCTCTTCCTTCTTCTTCTCTTTCACTAGTTGAAAGGTGATTATAAGCATACATAAAAGAAGCATTAATTTTATCTCTACCACCAGTGTTATGAATATCTACCCTACTATCCCTAGGAATAGAAATTAGCTTTATTGATTTTGTTTGGAAATTTATATTTGCTACCATAATTGTATCTGGTCTATAAATTTCATACACATCATCTCTAGCCTCACTTCTATCAATACCAAATATTAAAATATTAATTTCATTTTGGTTATCAAATGAACCTGCTCCAAGAAGAGAAGAGTTAAGTCCTGCTTTAGTTTCAAACCTTTTATATTTGCTACTAGCTAAAGGGTTTGAGGGAGTGATATCAAATCCTAAACTGTGGGCTACCACAGCTGCTGAACCAACAAGGACAAATAACACACAAAGGGAGATAATAGCAATCATTTTGCCCCTACCCTTTTTTTTCTTTTTCTTTCCTAAATTATAATTATCGTTACCACTATAAGAAGAAGGTTTATTTTCAATAAATTGTTGATACCCATTTCTTTTTAAGTTTTTTTTACTTTGCATAATTTTCTCTTAAACTACTTTCATTATTAATTTTACCACCAATTATAACATATTTTTTCTATCTTTTGTAGAGTTTTTTAGTTAGAAATTGATTAAATCAAAAAAAAGGTGACAACAATATATATTGTCTTAATAGACTAACTATCACTGCTTAGGAGGTTTTTATTTATGAAACTTTTAAAATGTATTACTTTATTACTTTTATGTTTTTTTATAAACGGGTGTACCCTTACAAATGAAACAATGGCAAATGACTGTATTTATGTTTTAAATAATTATGACAGCCTAACCCAAGAAGATTTGTCCAATTTAGTTTTTAGGCTGCATATTGTAGCAAATTCTAATTCAAGTATAGATCAAGAAGTGAAGATCCAAATAAGAGATGCAATTATAAAAAACTTTTCCCCAATGTTTGAAAATGTATCTGGACTCAAAGAGGCTAAAACCCTTATAGATGAAAATATAGAAGAGATTGAAGCTGTAGCAAATGAAATTTTAATAGAAAATGGCTTTAAATATTCTGCAAAAGCAGTGGTAGGAGATTTTGACTTTCCAAAGAAAGATTATGGAGATTTTTCCCTTCCAAAGGGAGAATATTCTGCCCTTAAAATAGATCTTGGAGAAGCTAGTGGGGACAATTGGTGGTGCGTGTTATATCCTCCTTTATGCTTTGTTGATATTAACATTGACCAAAGCTCCCCTAGTAATGGTAAGCTAAATGTAAAATGGAGATTTTTAGAATTTTTAAAGTAAAAATATTATTTACCATATTTCACTTTTATTAATATTGTGGTATAATAGCCTTTAATTAATTAAAGGCTATTTTATTTTGAGTTTATTAATTTAAGTTGTTTGGAGATTTTGATTATGAATAATAAAAAACTTTCTTTTATCGGCAGTGGCAATATGGCCACAGGAATTATTACTGGAATTATTAAAAGCGGAAATTATAAAAAAGAAGATATCAGTGTTTTTGATATATCAAAGGAAAAAATGGATATATTACAAAAAGAACTGGGAATAAACACTTGTAGTTCAATAATAGACTGCGTAAAAAATGCAGATTATCTTTTTATATGTGTTGAACCTAGTGTTGTAAAAAAAGTTATTAAAGAGATAAGAACAAGCCTTAAAAAGGATACAACTATTATTAGTATTGCTGCAGGGGTGACAATAGAAAAACTAGATAAATACATAAATGGAGCTTGTGACTTTATAAGAGTTATGCCAAATATGAACATTAGAGCCCTTGAAGGTATGTGTATGATTTGTAAAAATGAAGAAATTGACAACGAGAAAATGGACTTTGTGAAAGAGATTTTTTCTTCCTTTGGAGAATGTGTTGTATTAGATGAAAAACATATGAACGCATTTATTGCAATAGCAGGAAGTTCCCCAGCTTACATATTTGTTTTAATTGAAGCTATGGCAGATGGAGGGGTTAATTTAGGTCTTGAAAGAGAAGTAGCCTATAAATTAGCAACTCAAGCTGTCCTTGGTTCAGCTAGCACTGTAAAAGCAACAAATATTTCTCCTGCTACGTTAAAAGACATGGTATGTTCCCCAGGAGGAACAACTATTGAAGCAATTACGACCCTTGAAAAATGTGGCTTTAGAAGCGCTATGATAGAAGCCATGAAAAATTGTTATGAAAAAGCAAATTTGCTTTCAAAATAATCTTAATATAAGGAGTAGTGATCAATGAGCCATTTAGAAAATTTTGACAAAGAAATTTACGATTTAATCAAGCTAGAAGAAGAAAGGCAACTAAATCATATAGAATTAATTGCCTCAGAAAATTATGCTTCAAAAACTGTAATTGAAACAATTGGAAATGCCTTTAATAATAAATATGCAGAAGGCTATTCTGGGAGAAGATATTATGGTGGATGTATCTATGCAGATCAAGTTGAAGATATAGCTATATCTAGACTAAAAGAAATCTTTGGTAGCGAGTGTGCAAATGTACAGCCTCACTCAGGAGCTCAAGCTAATGGAGCAGTTTACTTAGGGTTAATTAATCCTGGAGACAAAGTTTTAGGAATGGATCTTGCTCATGGTGGGCATTTAACCCATGGTAGTCCTGTAAATATGTCAGGGAAATACTATGAATTTCACTCTTATGGAGTTGAAAAAGAAACTGAGATGATTGACTATGATAAGGTAAGAGATACTGCTAAAAAAGTAATGCCTAGACTATTAGTTGCTGGAGCAAGTACCTATCCAAGAAGTATTGACTTTAAAATCCTTGGAGATATTGCAAAGGAAATTGGAGCTTATTTTATGGTAGATATGGCTCATATTGCTGGTCTTGTAGCCGCAGGGGTACATATGTCTCCTGTTCCTTATGCAGACATCGTAACCCTAACCACTCATAAAACAATGAGAGGGCCTAGGGGTGGAGCGATTTTAATGAAAAAAGAATTTGAAAAAGAAGTTAACAAAGGTGTTTTCCCAGGACATCAAGGAGGGCCTTTAGTTCATACAATTGCAGCAAAAGCTGTAGCTTTTAAAGAAGCCTTAGGAGATGACTTTAAAGAGTATCAAAAGCAAATTGTAAAAAATGCAAAAGTTTTATCAACCTCTTTAATGGATAAAGGAATTAGACTTATTAGTAATGGAACAGATAATCATTTAATGTGTATCGACACAAAAGCATCTTTTGGTATTACTGGTAAGGAAGCTGAAAAAAGACTGAGTGATGTTTGTATTACAGCAAACAAAAATGCTATCCCTTTTGATGAAGAAAAGCCAATGGTTACAAGTGGTCTTAGAATAGGAACACCAGTAGTAACTACTAGAGGGATGAAAGAAAAAGACATGGAAGTCTTAGCTGATATTATGTATAAAGCTTTAAGAGAAGAAGATAGTCAAAAACAAAAAGAAAGAGTTAGTCAACTGGTTAAAGATTTCCCTTATAGTGTATAAGAAAAAATCTTTTATAAATTAGACATACTAACAAATAAATTTTATAATCTAAGGAATGGTAAAAGCCATTCCTTTTTTACATATATAATAATTGTTCTTTTGATATCAAAAGAACCAAAAATACCGCTTTTTTGGCAAAACGCGGGGTAAAAGCCTGTTATTATTTCCGTAAATATTAAGCCGCCCAATCTTCCCTTAAGGGAAGGTTCGGCTTTGCTTTTTATAAAATAAAAAGCAACATATTTACTATTTATGTAACATTAATAACAAAAAAGCACTATGATACTTTATGTTAATGGGCAATCCAATTTTCTTACCTAGCATTTCCTTAAAAACAAACAAAAGGAAGATGCTCTATAAAAAAAATAAAACTGCCATTATCTGAATTGATAATGACAGTTTGTTTTTGTACTTATAAGTGTTTGTTTATATATCATTTCTTAACTTTTAAAAGCTTAATTAACACATTAATGACCACTGAGTTTTAATTAAATACTCTTCAATAACCTTACTAATTGCATCTTGATTGTTATCTATATCTAAAATAACATCACTTACACTTTTTAAATTTTCTGTAGCATTCTTTACACTAATCCCTAAAGTAGCATTTTCCACAAGCTCTAAATCATTGTCGCTGTCCCCTACCCCTATTATTTCATCTTTTAAAACTAAGTTCATTTTTGCTACTTCTAATACAGCTGTATACTTACTTACTTCACTAGGATAAAAATCTACTAAGTGAGCATGAGAAACACAACCAGTGATTCCATCAAATTTTTTTGATAATATTTTTTTTGCCTCTTCTGCATCCTCATAATAAGCACATATTTTAAATGTTCCTTTAAGAGCAGTTAAATCCTTTATTTTAATATAGTGAGAATTCTCCCCATTATTTGGCCTCATTATTCCTTGACAAGATTTATCTGTTGTCTCATACCACATAGCTTCTTTATTAGTAACAACAAATGATTTACTAACACTTCTTAAGTGTTTTATTAAATTTTCATATTCATTATTAAATTCACATATTTGTTTAAAATAGCCTTTACCATTTACAATACAAGCTCCATTATCTGCAACATGATACTCCTCTTCTAAACCTAGCTTTTCACAAAGCTCAATTACCCCTTGATAATATCTTCCACTAGAAAGAACAACCTTGCATCCTGAATCTATAGCTTTATGAATGCTCTCTAGGTTTTTATCGCTAATACTCCCATCACTTTTCAGTAAAGTTCCATCAATATCTGTAGCAAGTAATTTATACATATATTTCTCCTTATATTATAAAATTCAAACTAGTTTTTATTTAAAAAATTATCTGTGTATCTATTTAAAATACACAGATAATTTTATTTTTTATTTTTGTAATGCCCTAACTTGGATACCAACTGTTAGGTAAGAGAAGAACTGATCTAAAACTAGATTTGTTCCATTATATTGTATCTCAAAATGACAATGTGGCCCTGTGGAAATTCCCGTGTTCCCCATATTAGCTATCTTTTGCCCTTGCTGAACTTTATCCCCAACAGAAACTATATTAGAACTATTATGCCCATAAAGAGTAGAATACCCATTACCGTGGTTAATAATAACTGTTATCCCATAACCCATATACCACCCAGAAAGGGAAACTACCCCACTATCCGCAGCATACACAGGTGTTCCAGGTGAATTGGCTATATCTAAAGCTCTTTTCCCAGAGTGAGAACCTGGCTTGTCATAAGCACTTACCGTACCACTAGCTGGAATTAAGAACCTACCAGTACTTTCTACTGGAGGAAGAGGCATAGTCCCTCTTGCTACTAATTCACTACTTGGCTCAGATATAATAGTTTCGTTTTGAATTTCAGTTTTTACAACTACACCATTTTCATAAGTCTTAATAGCTACAATTTCCTTTGACCCATTCACCCCTTCTGTTTTGATTATTTCATCCCCAACAAATATAGTAGGATCATCACTATAAACTCTTTCAAATTCAATGTCTTCAGTATATGTTACTTCCTTAACAGTTGTAATTGTCAGTTTTGGTTTTACATCACTAGTGCTACTAGAGCTAAAAGCGCTTCTTCTAAAGTTTAGCGCACTAACCATATTTGTTTCTTCATCTTTTTCACTTGCAAGTATTTCAACAGGATTACTCCCACCGTCATTAGCAAGAGCGGAAATATCTCCATTTAAGTAAGCAATAGCACTATCTACAGACTGAACAGAATCAACACTGATAATTTTATTAACAACATCTATATCTTGCTCAACTTCTGCTTCTTGGATTATTTTTTCTCCCTCGCTACTTTCGTTATATTCACTTCCAATATTGTCAATAACCGTTTTTGCTTGTTCTTCTGAGGCTAGTTTTACAGTTTCTTGGCCATCAACAGTGATAATTGCTCCATCACAGAATAAAGGCATACCTGTATCATAAATTCTAACCGCACAAGTTTCTTCGTCTAAAACTTCACTTGCTGTATCTAGAGGAACTTTTTTATAGCTTATAGACTTTTCATAAAAAACATTAGGGTTTGAATACCACTTAGAAAGGTTAGAATCAACCTCTACTAAAGCTTGCTCAAAGTCTTCTACTTCTTTTACAACTCCAATATTGTTGCCATTAAAAATAACCTCATACCCATACATATTATTGTAAGCAAAGATACCTACGAAAATTAGGGCAACCCCTAAAAGTAATACACTCACATTGAATATATTATTTTCGATTTGCTCTATTAAATCATAAGTAAAAAATCTAAGTTTTTTAAAATAATATTTTATATTACCCGCAGTATATTTTAAGTCTTCCCTAACTTCTAAAACTTCATTTTTAAAACTCGATTTATCATACCAAGTTTTTATCTTACTAGGCTCTTTTTCTTCTTTTTTGTCCACTGCTTGTAAGCTTTTAAAAACATTTCTTTTTGATTTTATCTTATATGTTTCTTCCCAGATATGATATCTATTTTCTTTTCTTATTAACTCTTTATATTCTTTATCTACACTAGGTGTATTATTTTTTCTATTAACTCTTTTAATATTCATAAATTACTCCCATATATTTAACAACCTATATTTATAATTAAACATAGATGTTTTGACTATACTTTTATAAGTTTATCATACTTTTACTATTATTCAAAGAATATAGAGTATTTTTTTATTATTTAATAAAAATTCGTTTAATTTATATATTATTGTTAATAATCATATAGAGGTGAATATTATGAAAAC
>CAYJAA010000002.1:41721-59165 GCA_964368185.1 uncultured Lachnospiraceae bacterium
TATATTTTATTGTTCGTGTAAGCAAAGGAAAAACCTTAAAAACTAAGGGAATAGTATTAAAAGCTTATAAAAATATATTTACTGTTGAAATTGAAAAGTTAAATCAAAAACAAGTTCTTTCCTTTTCATACAGCGATATTATTAGCTCAAAATTTAAAATTTTAAGCCCCCAAAGTTTATAAAAATATTGGTAATTGTATAAATTTATGTTATACTAACTTTACTATATTAAAACTTAAGGATGTACCAAATGACATATAAATGTATAATATTTGACTTTGATGGAACATTGGCAGATAGTGAAAATGCAATGGTTGAAATATACAATAAATTAGCCCTTAAATATGGATATAAAACTATCACATCAAGTGATGTTGAAAATTTTAAGAGCATGCCAATAACATCTATTTTATCTAATTTACAAATCCCCTATAAAAAAATGTTTCCCCTTTTAAAAGAAGGACAAAAGATTTTTTTAACTTATTCAAACTATATTAAACCTTATGAAGAAGAGCTAAAAGAAATTTTAGAAACTCTAAAAAATAATACTACTCATATGGGAATTATATCTTCAAATTCTAAAGTAAATATAAAAAACTTTTTAAAAAATCATAACATCGAGTTTATGGATTTTATTATATCTAGCCCATTATTTTCTAAGGAATTTAAAATACAAAAAATCCTTAAAAAATATAAACTAAACCCTAGTGAAGTTTTATATATAGGAGATGAGGCTAGAGATATTGTTTCCTCTAAAAAAGCGAAAATAAAAACTTGTGGTGTTAGTTGGGGATATAATACTACCGAGATGTTAAATAAAGAAGAGCCTGAT
This sequence comes from uncultured Lachnospiraceae bacterium, assembly GCA_964368185.1. Taxonomy (GTDB): domain Bacteria; phylum Bacillota; class Clostridia; order Eubacteriales; family Anaerofustaceae; genus CAYJAA01. The sequence goes on from CAYJAA010000002.1 coordinate 42,554, forward strand.
TATTTAATTAATACTTTAAGTGAGTTAATAGAAATATCAAAATAAAAAAAGTAGCTAAATTCATTAGCTACTTTTTTATTTGTTATATTTTGACTTTCAAGGATTAGTGGCGACTTTTGTTATTCGCTCCTGACATTACTGGATTACTAAGTCCTTTTTTATGTTTTACAAAATCATCTACTGTTTTTACATTTTTCATTTTTGACTTTGTATCTACTTCATGAGTGTGACGAGCATCTGTATTACGATATCTCATATACTGGAAAGCAAAGAATGCAGGTCCACCAGCTAAAAGTATAAATTCAGCATCAAAATCTACAATAACTATTCCAAATAGTGCAAGAATTTCTACTAATAATGATACCATAACAAGTCTAAATATGTTAAGAGGTATACTACCCATAGTTTCTTTTGTTCTAGCATTTACAGCGGTATAGTGTAGTAAGTTTTTATTTTTTTTCTTTTGTTGATAACTATATAACCATACTGGTAAATAAGCTGCAACCCATTGTTGTCCATGCATAGTTAAAGTCTCTTCATCCCAACGAACCCCTCTGTCATAATAAACTAAAGTTTCATTAGCTTTAAATCTAACAACATCTTTAGCTTGTCTTTCCATTATAGGTTTAAGCTGGTCTATATTTACTGTTCTTTTTTCTGAGGAAAAACCTTTTAAATAATTTGCGTTCCACTTAACAGCATTCTCAATATCAAAAGGCATGATAGAGTTAATAATGTTATTTGTAACACCTTCTTTGGCATGATCTAATTTATCTTCATTTGATTCAATTGTTAAGTCATCAATAGTAATATCAAAGTCTCTTTCTACATTGTATAAATCAGCGTCATAATAAGTTTCTGCATCTTCATCACTACCTACAGTATAACTTCTAACTAAATGCTCCCCTTGACCTTTTAAGGTAGCATGAGCATTAATGTCAATAACCATATAAGGAAGATATACACCTAAAATATTTTCTGTCGTAAACTCTTTTTTGAATTTTGGGTGTCCAAAGAAACTACGCTTTTTAACAAAACCTTGGATTTGTGCCTCAGCCACATCTTTAGTTATTCCAAAAGGTAAAACCATATCTGGGACTGCTCCATTTGGTATTTGCTGATTAATAGATAGAGTATTCCTACACCAGTGACATCTGCTTTGAGTTTGTTCGCTTGTATTAATTACAACCTCAGCCCCACAACTTTGACACTTAAATGTTAAAATATCTTTTGCGTCCGCTATAATATCTGTTGCCCCAACTCCAATTGTAATTCCTTTTAAGTTTTCAATGTCATTTTCTACACCCTCTGCTTTTTCAGCTTCGAATTCATGTCTACAGAAATTACATCTAAGTTTAGAGTTATTATGATTTAAAGATATGTCTGTAGCCCCACACTTAGGGCATTTATACTGACCTATATCTCCATCTTTATTTGTTTGAATTATTTTTTCGTCCTTTTTAAGTTCCTCGGATTTTTCATTTACTTCATCAACTACATTATCTATAGCACTTGTCATAATTATAATCCTCCTAACACTTTTGCTTTCGCTTCATCAAATTCTTCTTGAGAAATAACTCCTTGATCTAGTAATTGTTTTAGGGAAGCAAGTTTTGCGTATGGATCTTCTTGTCCACCTTGAGGCTGTGTTGGTTGTTGGAAGTTACCCATAGCTCCACCTACAGCGTTTACTCCCATCCCCATAAAGCCCATTCCCATAGCTCCACCACCATTTGGATTTTCTCCTGCTGCTTGGAAACCTCTGGCAACTGATTGTTGCATAAATGAATTTCCTCTAGATCCTGATAAAGCATCAGCTTTTTTAACATCGCTAAGTAAAGCTTTTGTATCTTCGTCATATTCAATAGCCGCTAAAGCTACTTTAACTATTTCAAGACCTCTGTCAGTTTTCCATAAATAAGCTTCCTCAACAGCTTGAGATAAACTTTGTGCAAAACCTATTTGATCCCCTTGAATTTTTGACATTCTGTTTCCTTTAGAAGGATCATTTGTATAGCCTGAGAATGCAGCAGCTAAAGAGCCTACTACTTCAGTAAATAATTGCTCACAAGCTTTATTATCCATATCCGCAAAGTCAAATACTCCCCCTGAAGATAATACATCAGCTGGAACAAATTGCTTTAAAAATAATAAAGGATCTGTTATTTTAAGGGAATATGTTCCCCTTGTTATAGCCCCAACTTGAGCTCCTAAATAAGCATCATCCCAATATATTTCCCCTTGCGTCCCAAATCTATTACCTGGTATCTCCTTTAGATTTACATAAAATGCTTGATGGTTTCCTCCTGGTTGACCACCAAATTTAAATCTTTCCCAAGACTGTTTGATTAGAGATTCAACGATCCCATCTCCTGAAAAAATTGTTTTTGCATTAATGTCATCATTATTCATAATAAATCCACCTGCTTCAGCAATAAGACCTGTGATAGCTCCTTCTTGCATCGTAACAAGGGCTGTTCCTTCTGGAACTAAAATTTTAGAACCATTAGAAATGATATTATTTGAACCTTTTGTGTTTGCTCCTCTTCCTGCATTTTGCCCTACAGGAACTGCTGGATATACAGCAGTTGTTGGGCTAACTCCACTTAGTGGCTGATAAAAATCTTTCCACTGATCCGCAAAAGTTCCCCCTATCGCTCCAGTAAATGCTTTAATAAATCCCATGATAAATTCCTCCTTAAAATAAGATATTGTTTAATGTATATTCATGTTATGAATTTTTATAATGAAATGATGAAAATGCTACTAATACTAAACATCATATAGAACTTTATAAAAATTAAAAACATTTACATTTATTCCCTATATTGTACCATAAAAACAGGAATTTCTCTATATTTTTCCCCTACCTTAGGCAAATAAAAAATGTCAACACTTATTTGCTCTTTTTTCCTTTTCTGCCTAATAAAAAAGTTATATAAATAAAATACCACCATAATTATATTTAATATCTTATTATTAAATGGGATAAAAGTAGTAAATATGATGCTTTTTATTTTTTTAAAAAGCAAAGCAGAACCTTCCCTTTAGGGAATCATTGGGCAGCTTAATATTTACGGAAAATATAACAGGTTTTTACCCGATTATTATCTTGCCAAAAAGCGGTAGTCCCCTTTCTTTTGATATCAAAAGAACAATTATTTTAATAAAATGGTAATTTTTATATAAAAAAAGGAATAGCTTTCACTATTCCTTTGTGTTTTAGATTATAAACTTATTTATAAGTGTTACACTATTTTTTGTAAGAGGTTAATAAATTTACTCTTTTTAATAAGTGATTAACCAAAGTATCTAGCTAGTAACCCATCAAAACCTTTACCATGTCTAGCTTCGTCTTTTGCCATTTCATGAACTGTATCATGAATTGCATCTAAGTTAAGTTCTTTAGCAAGAGTTGCTAAATCTCTTTTTCCTGCACAAGCGCCACATTCTGCGTCAGCTCTCATTTCAAGATTTTTCTTTGTTGAGTTTGTTAAAACTTCACCAAGTAGTTCAGCAAATTTAGCAGCATGTTCTGCTTCTTCAAGGGCATATCTTTTAAAAGCTTCAGCGATTTCTGGATATCCTTCTCTGTCTGCTTGTCTACTCATAGCAAGGTACATACCAACTTCTGTACATTCTCCCATAAAGTTATCTTTAAGACCTTGAATAATTCTCTCATCCACTCCCTTAGCTATCCCAACAACATGCTCATCAACATAAGATTTTTCTCCACTTAGTTCTACAAATTTATCACTTGGAACTTTACATTGTGGACAGGCTGCTGGTGCCGCATCTCCTTCGTGAACATATCCACATACTGTACATGACCATTTTTTCATAATTTTTTCCTCCAAATTTTATATTATTATTTTATTTTTTATATTAACTAACAGCTAGCGCTGAAATTAACTATACATGTAAGCTTAAAATCATATTTCTTACTTTACTTTTATCAACTATACTAGATATTTTTTCTTCTATCATACTTTCAATACTTTCATCAAAGATATCTTTGATTTCATTTGTTTGTTTATCTATCACATGTATATGAAAGTTGGTTTTTCCATCAAATCTCATAATGTCGTCCCCATCTTGCATTTTTAAAATCATTCCTTTTTTATAAAATATTTCAAGACAGTTATATACTGTTGCAAATGATAAGCTGATATTTTTTTCCTTTAAATAATCAAGTATCATATTTGCGCTTGGATGAGAATCTGTATTATAAAGATAGTTTAAAATCTCAAGCCTTGTTTTTGTTACTTTTAAATTGTTTTTTATTAATTCATCTCTTGCTTTTTCCATAAGCCACTCCCTAAATTAGAATGATTATAATTTAATTATACTCCTGTAATAAAATTTGTCAACTGTTTTTTAAAAGTTTTTAAAAAACATAAAAAAAAGTCTTCACCCTTATAAATGAAAACTTCTTTTTATTATTTTTTATATACTTAAAAAATATTATTCTTCTCTAATTTTCTTTGCTTTTTCTACAGCTTCATCAATTGTTCCTACAAATAAAAAGGCAGCTTCTGGTAAGTCATCATGCTTACCCTCAATAATTTCCTTAAAACCTCTTATTGTTTCACTAATTGGAACATAAGCCCCTTTAAAGCCTGTGAACTGTTCTGCTACATGGAATGGTTGAGATAAAAATCTTTCTACTTTTCTCGCTCTACTAACGATTAATTTATCTTCATCTCCAAGCTCATCCATACCTAAAATAGCTATAATATCTTGTAGTTCTTTATATCTTTGTAAAATTTGCTGTACACTTGTACTAATTTCATAATGCTCTTCCCCAACTACCTCTTTAGAAAGAATTCTACTTGAAGAGTCTAGTGGGTCTACAGCTGGATAAATCCCTTTTTCTGCGATAGATCTACTTAAAACAGTCTTTGCATCTAAGTGAGCAAAAGTAGTTGCTGGAGCTGGGTCTGTTAAGTCATCTGCTGGAACATATATAGCTTGAACAGATGTAATAGAACCATTTACCGTAGAAGTAATTCTTTCTTGTAGTGCTCCCATTTCTGTAGCAAGGGTTGGTTGATAACCAACGGCACTTGGCATTCTACCTAAAAGAGCAGAAACCTCACTCCCTGCTTGAGTAAATCTAAAAATATTATCTATAAATAAAAGGACATCTTGTTTTTCTTCATCTCTAAAATATTCTGCCATAGTAAGACCTGTTAAGGCTACTCTCATTCTAGCTCCAGGAGGCTCATTCATTTGACCAAAGCATAAAGATGTTTTTTCTAAAACACCACTTTCTTTCATCTCATAATAAAGGTCGTTTCCCTCTCTAGTTCTTTCTCCTACTCCAGCGAAAACACTAAGTCCACCATGCTCTGTAGCAATATTACTAATAAGCTCTTGGATTAAAACTGTCTTTCCAACACCTGCCCCACCAAATAAACCAATTTTTCCCCCTTTTGTGTAAGGACAAATTAAGTCTACAACTTTAATTCCTGTTTCGAAAATTTCAGGAAGAGTTTTTTGGTCTTTAAAGCTAGGAGCCTTTGCGTGGATTGGAGAAAGTTTAACCCCTTCTCTTTCCATTTCTTTTCCATCAATTGGCTGACCTAAAACATTTACCATTCTCCCTAAAGTTTCTCTTCCAACAGGAACCATAATAGGATTACCTGTAGCTGTACATATAAGCCCTCTCGATAACCCCTCTGTAGAATCCATAGCAATACATCTTACTGTATCATCTCCAACATGTTCACTAACTTCTACAATTAATTCACTATCATTGTTTTTTATAGAAACAGCTTCATATATCTTAGGTAGCTGGCCTTTTTCAAATCTAATATCTACAACAGGCCCAATAACTTTAACTACCTTGCCTTGTGATTTTTCCATAATATATACTCCCTATTACTTGTTTTTAATTTTTACTGTTACATTACTAGCTACATCTTTTCTAATAAGAGCTCTATTCATAGCACTTTGGGCTCTTTTAATATCAGCATCTGGATCTTTTAGCCTGTTTTTTGCTCTGTCCAAAGCTTCATCAGCTCTTTTAATATCAACATCTTCAGGATAGCAAGCTCGGCTTGTAAGGATAGTAATATGATTGCTTTCACACATTACACTACCACCAAAAAGTGCAGCCTTTATTACCTTTTTATCTTTTTCGTATATAGCTAAAATACCATCCCCACTAAGGGTCATCATTGGTATATGATTTTTAAGGATAGCTATATCTCCCTCAATTGATCTAAAAACAATTTTTTCTACTTCACCATCATAAAAAGTCCTACTTGGAGTAACTATTTTTAAATATAAATCATCCATAAATACCCCCTATTTCGATGCATTCGCACCTGAAACTATTTCTGTTATTTCCTGGGTAATACTCGCTTGTCTAGCGGTATTATACTTAATTGATAAATCTTCTATAATTTCACTAGCATTATCACTAGCGCTACTCATTGCCATTCTTCTTGAGGACTGCTCACCAGCAAAATTATCAATCATAGCTCCATATATAATATCCATAATATATTTAGGAATTAAATAATCAAATACTTTTTCCTCACTAGGTTCAAATATCATAGACTTCATCCCTTTTTCCTCTTGTTTAATAATATCACCTTTTACAATTGGAAGAAGTTTTGCGCAAGTTGGGCTTTGACTTATTACAGAGTTAAACTTAGAATAAATCAAATAAACTTCACTTGCTACATTATTATCATAAAGACTAATAATATTTTTCCCTATTTGGCTAGCATCATCATACTCTGGATTTTCTCCTATATTTGTATATTCAAAAGCAACATCATACCCTTTTTTTGTAAAAAAGTCCCTTGCCTTAGAACCAACTGCGATAATCTTAGAATTATCTTTGTCTTCAATTAAGCTTTCTGCTTTTTTGAAAATTGAGGAGTTATAACCTCCCGCAAGACCTCTGTCTCCGGCGATAACAATGAAGAGTTTATTTTTATTTTTGCTATTTTCTTTAAAATAGATGCTGTCTAAATTATTAGTGTAATTACTAAATTTTTCAATCATAGAAAGCATAGTTTTTGTATACTCACTACGCTTTAAAGCCATATCTTTTGCTTTTCTCAGCTTTGCGCTGGCAACAAGTTCCATAGCTTTTGTTATTTGTTTTGTGCTGGATACACTTTTAATCCTACGCTTTATATCTACCATGCTTTCAGCCATATAACCACCTACTTACCTTTACTTAGTAGAAATTTTTCTTTGTATTCATTAATAACTTTATCTAGGCTTTCTTTCAAACCATCACTAAAGTCTGCTGCGACTTTTAGCTTTTTAAGGATATCTTTATAATGAACATTTACATAATCAATAAGACCTTCTTCAAATTCTTTGATATCTGAAACTTCAATATCTTTTGCGTAGTTATTTGTAATAGCATAAATATCAAGAACTTGGTCTTCTACTTTCATAGGAGCATACTGATCTTGTTTTAACATTTCAACAATTCTTTTACCCTTTTCAAGCATAGCCTTTGTTTCTTTGTCTAAATCAGAACCAAACTGAGCAAATGAAGCAAGCTCTCTATACTGAGCATACTCTATTCTAAGAGGACCCCCTACTTTTTTCATAGTTTTAATTTGGGCTGCCCCTCCAACTCTAGATACGGAAATTCCTGGGTTTACTGCTGGTCTAATTCCTGCATTAAAAAGTTCTGTTTCTAGGAAAATTTGTCCGTCTGTTATAGATATAACATTAGTTGGTATATAAGCAGAAATATCTCCTGCTTGAGTTTCAATAATAGGCAGGGCTGTAATAGAGCCTCCATCTTTTATTTTTGCTGCTCTTTCTAAAAGTCTTGAATGAAGGTAAAATACATCTCCTGGATAAGCTTCTCTTCCTGGAGGTCTTTTTAATAAAAGGGTCATAGAACGATAAGCTACTGCGTGTTTACTTAAATCATCATAAATAATTAAGGTGTCTTTACCCTGATCCATAAAATATTCAGCCATAGTAACCCCTGAATATGGAGCAAGGTACTGAAGTGGCGCCATTTCACTTGCTGTAGCCGCTACAACAATAGTATAATCCATAGCTCCCTCTTCTTGTAACTTTCCAACAATTCTAGCAACCGTACTAGCCTTTTGTCCAATAGCTACATATACACAAATAACATCCTCTCCCTTTTGGTTAAGGATTGTATCAATGGCAAGAGCTGTCTTACCAGTTTCTCTATCTCCAATAATAAGCTCTCTTTGACCTTTTCCAATTGGAATTAAAGAGTCAATAGCTTTATATCCTGTTTGTAGAGGTTCACTTACACTTTTTCTATCAATAACCCCTCTAGCTTTCGCCTCTACGGGTCTAAACTCATCACATATAATGTTATCTCCCCCATCAATTGGCTGTCCTAGTGAATTTACCACTCTACCAATTAAATCCTCACACACTGGAACACTAACAACCTTACCAGTGCATTTTACCATATCCCCTTCTTTTATGTTCTCATCACTTCCAAGTAAAACACACCCTACACTACTTTCCTCTAAGTTTAAAACCATCCCATAAATGCCCCCTGGAAACTCTACTAGTTCCCCAACCATAGCACTATCAAGACCGTATACCTTAGAGATACCATCCCCAACACTAAGAACGCTACCAATAGAGGTAGTAGCAGTTGTTTGGTCGTAATTTAGAATTTGTTCTTTTATAATTTTACTAATTTCTTCGGGTTTTAAGTTCATTACTAAAGTCCCTTTCTAAACAATCTTTGTTTGTTTTAATATAGATTTCATATTTTCAAGTTTTGTATTTATAGATAAATCAATCATCTCATTTCCTACATATAAGATAATTCCTCCACCAATACTTTCATCAACGGATTTTGTTAAAACAATGTCTTTTTTATACTTGTCCATTAATTTTTTCTCTATAATAGAAATAGTTTCATCCTTAAGAGTATAAGCACTAACAATTTCTATATTTAAAATATTTTTATGCTGAAAGTAAAGAGTTTTAAAATCATCATAAATTTCACTTATAAAATCTATTCTACTTTTATCAATTAAAAGTTTTATAAAGTTTAAAAGAATATCGCTTTTTATAATATTAAGCTTTATAAGAATTTCTTTTTTGTCTTTATTTCCTATCATTTTACTAAGAAATGAATTTTTTAATTCTTCACTTGATTCGTAGGCTTTAAAAAAAGAAGTAAACTGAAGATAGATTTCTTCAAAGGCATTTGTTTCTATAGCTACTTCCCATAGAGAAGATGCGTATTTATAAGATACTACACTCATACCTACACCTTATCTAAACTTTCCACTGCTTCTAAAATGATTTTTTCATCTTCTTTTTTATCAAGCTTTGTATTTAAAACTTTGTTTACAATATCAAAAGATATATCTATGATTTCTTCTTTAACTTGAGATTTAGCTTTTACTTTCGCTTTTTCTAAGTCTTTAGCTCCATTATCCATTATCTTTTGAGAATCTTCTTTTGCCTTTGTAATTATTTCGTCTCTTAAGGCTTCTGCTTCTTCTATCGCCTCATTTTTTAGAAAAACTACTTCACTACTAAAGTTACTAAGTTTCACTTCGTACTCTTCTTTTAAATTTTCTGCCTCTATTAATTTATCTTGGCTTTCCTTAAATTCTTCTTCTATTAGATTTTCTCTATTATTTAAAATTTCTACAACTTTATCATAGAAAAATTTCTTTACTAAAACGAAGAACAAAAGAAAAAGTACTCCTTGAATACACATTTGATAAATTAAATTGGGGGAAAAATCTATTAAGTTTCCTTCCAAAGGATTCACCTACCTTGCATTTATTTTAAGTGGCTTCTTAGCCAAGAGGTTGAGCAAGTAAAAGAATTAAAGCTACAACGAAACCATAAAGACCTGTTGTCTCTGCTACTGCTGAACCAACAAGTAATGTTCTAACAATGGCGCTTTGAGCTTCTGGTTGTCTACCAACTGCTTCTGCTGCCTTTCCTGCTGCGATTCCTTGACCAATCCCTGTTCCTATTCCTGATAAAACTGCAATACCTGCTCCAAGTGCTGAAAAAGCTAAAATTAAATCACTTCCTGAAATATTCATTTGTTTTCCTCCTAAGAAAATCATTTTTTTTATATTATTATAACTTCATTATAGAAGCTAAAATCTAAATTAATCCATTGCCATGGAGATAAACACCATAGACAACATACAAAATATATAAGACTGAAGTAGTCCTGAAAATAAGTCAAAGTAAAAATGTCCAAATAGTAAGAATAAGATAGGGGCAAGTAATAGCCCTCCAAAAATCTTACCAAGTTTATTATTAAATTTATCAAGATTGTCTGTGTATAATAACACATTAAATATAAGACCTATTATTACAACAGCAATTACTACACTCTCACTTATTAAAAACATACTATAAATTAAACTTAAAATAATTAGCCCCCCTAAAACATTTCCAAATAAACGAAGTGCTAAAGAAAGAGGATTTGAAAGCTCTCCAATAAGATTTATTGGAAAAAGAATTGCCATAGGTTCAAAAAACCTTTTAAAATAACCCTTTAAGCCTTTTACTTTTAATGAAAAGCCTTGAGTTAAAAAGAATGTCAACATAGCAAGACCTATAGTCGTAGCAAGGTCTGCTGTTGGAGGACGAACAATACCAACAAATAAAAATCCGCTAATATTACTAATCCCTAAAAAAGCTATTAAAGCAAGGAAATATGGAGCAAATTTTTCCCCGATTTCTCCCATTGTTTCTACTACAAAATTTCTAATACTTACTACTATAAATTCAGCAACAATTTGAGGCTTCCCCTCTGGCTTTACTTTCAGATTTCTAACTAATAATGTTAATATTCCTAAAATAAATGCCATAATAATTATTGTCCAAATAATTGTATCTGTTATACTTATCCCAAAAATGTTAAACATTACTTTAGGTGTACTAATAACCATTCTTTGCTCCTTTTTTACTAATATTTACTATATATATTGCAATTTTAAAGGACATAAATCCTAATATAAAAGCTATTATATCTACACTTGGGTTTTTGTATGAAACATAAGTTAGTAACCCTAATAGTATATATCTTAATATAAATTGTCCGCTTACATACACACTAGCCCTGCCTGGGCTTAATGTTACTGCTTTATTTAAAGCAAGATAAGTAAGCCTATAATTTACTATGGAAATAATATATCCTAGTAATAATCCAATGATTATACTACTATCCCTATTAAAAATCAACAGTATTATTAAAAGTATTATATTAATCATTAATGAGAATTTAATTAAATTCTTAATGTCTTTACTAAAATCAATTTTTTCTTTATCTTTCATTTTTATAAAACCTCATAATAAGAGTATACATATTTCTAAGAGCAGCAAGACAGCCTAAAATAATAAATATAATTAGGAATAAACTATCCTTAGAAAAGTAATTATCCAAAAACCTCCCTATAAATATACAAAGAAAAATTGGAATCATCATGTGAATCCCTAGTTGTGTTAGTAAAACAATAGGACTTAAGGCTTTATAATATTCCTTTTCACTTTCTTTCATCTTCGTATTTTATAATTTCCACACCTGCTTCTTTTAAAATTTCAATAGAAGCACTGTCTGGATAATCTCCTTTATAAATAATTTTTTCTATCCCTGCATTTATTAACATTTTAGAACAAAGAATACAAGGGCTGTGGGTTACATATATTGTAGCATCTTTTATACTTGTTCCATTTACTGCGGCTTGAATGATTGCGTTTTGCTCTGCGTGAGTTCCTCTACAAAGCTCATGACGCTGGCCACTAACAATATTAGCATTTTCTCTAAGGCATAAATTCTTATCACAATGCCTAACTCCTTTAGGAGAACCGTTATATCCTGTTGCGATAATATTATTGTCTCTAACTATTATTGCCCCTACTTGCCTTCTTAAACAAGTAGATCTCTTTTTTACGATTTCCACAATTTCCATAAAATATTCATCAAAGGTTGGTCTATTCATTTCTTTCTCCTAAATAAAGTAGGGCTTTTTTCTACATCGTTCCAAATAATCTATCCCCAGCGTCCCCAAGACCTGGAACAATATAAGCTTTCTCATTTAATGTATCATCTACTGCTGCTGCGTATATTTCTACATCACTGTGAGCCTCTTGTACTTTTTCAATTCCATAAGTTGAGGCTATTAAACACATAAATTTAATATTAGTAGCCCCTTCATCTTTTAAATACTGAATTGCATTAATTACACTTCCCCCAGTTGCAAGCATTGGATCAAGAACAATTGTAAGGGATTTATCTAAGCCACTAGGAAGTTTACTATAATAAGGAACTGGCTCAAGAGTTGTGTGGTCTCTATACATTCCCACATGTCCGACCCTAGCTTTAGGAAGAAGACTAAGCATCCCCTCAACCATTCCAAGCCCCGCCCTTAAAATAGGAACAATAGAAATATCTTTATCTTCTACTTCTTTAACAACAGCTTCACAAATTGGTGTTTTTATTTTTTTATCAACAACTTTTAAATCTCTTGTAACTTCATAAGCCATTAACATAGCGATTTCGCTAACTAGTTCTCTAAAAACTTTTCTATCTGTTTTTTCGTCTCTTATAATTCCAACTTTATGTTGAATTAAAGGATGATCAAATACCATAACTTTTCCCATAATAATTCTCCTTTATTTATAAAATTCATTTTCATAAGAAGTAATTTTTCCCACTCTTCTTTCGTGCTTCCCACCTATAAAGTCTTCTTTTAAATAAGCTCTTAAAATTTCAGCCGCAAGTTCTTGCCCTGTAATTCTTCCCCCTAAAACAATAACATTTGCATCGTTGTGTTGTCTTGTCATTTTTGCCGAAAAACAATCTGTACAATGAGCCGCTCTTATTCCTTTAACTTTGTTTGCAGCAATAGAAATACCAATCCCTGTTCCGCAAATTAAAATACCTCTATCGAATTTACCTTTTACAATATCATTACAAGCTTTAAAGGCAATGTCTGGATAATCTACTGCTTCTGGAGAGTTAGTTCCATAATCAGTAAACTCATAACCTTCTTTTTGAAATGTTTCTTTTAAAAATTCTTTTAATTCATAACCACCATGGTCACTAGCAATAACTATTTTCATGATAATATCTCCTTAACTTTTTTTACTTTATTTATTTATATAGTATTTTATTTAATTATACTACTATAACTTCATTCTCACAAGCTTTTAGTAACCTATTCATATAAGCAAGCCCAATCCCACTACTATCAAAACTTTCTACATATATAAGGTCTACCCCTTCTAAGTCAAAATCCCTAAAAGCTTTAAATAATGTTTTACTAGCGCTTTGAATATCCACCCCAAGACTTTTTACCCTAACATTATTATTATCTATCTTTTCTTTAATATCTTCCCTAACAAGAAATCCCACTTTATTTTTAAAAGTAGACTCATTAATAAATTTAATAATTGAGTCTTTTTCCCCTTTTATACTAATAACTTTTGCCTTTGGTTTATAATGAGCATATTTCATTCCTGGAGATTTTGGCTTTAAGCTATCAATTTTTTTGCTACTATCAATAACCCCTCCAAGAAATTCTTCAATCTCTTCTTTTGTGATAGCTCCAGGTCTTAAAAGCTTATATTCATTTAAAGATATATCAAGGACAGTAGATTCAAGACCAATTTCACAGTCTCCCCCTAAAAGAATCATATCAACCTTTCCATAAAACTCTTCTATGAGATATTCATTAGAAGTAATAGAAGGTCTTCCAGATATATTTGCACTAGGGGCGCATATAGGCTTATCACAAGCCTTTATAAAATCTAAGGCTACCTGATTTTTTGGCATCCTAATGCCAATAGTAGCTAAGCCTTTACTAACATATTCGCAAACACTTTCTTTTCTTTTTTTCATTATTAAAGTTAGAGGGCCGGGAAAAAATTTGTGAATTAAGTCCTCACTCTCCCCATTAAGCTCTATTACTAAAGATTTTAACATCTCCACATTTGCAACATGAACAATCAAAGGATTATCGCTAGGTCTTCCCTTTACCTTAAATATTTTCTTTACAGCCTCTTCGTTTGTAGCATCAGCCCCAATCCCATAAACAGTTTCTGTAGGAAAAACAACAACCCCACCATCATTTATAATTTTTCCAGCCTCTTTATAAACATCTTCTAAATTATCTACTTTTTCTAAATTATATATCTTTGTATCCATTTCTATCCTTTGTATCTACATATAATAATGTTTTTAACATTATACCAAAAATAAGGAATATTGTAACATTAATTGTAGAAATTTTTCCTTTAAATAAAGAAGTTACATCTCATAACTTTTCCCTAGTATGTATAAGCATTTATAATATTTTTTTGTGAAAAAAATAAAATATATTCCTAAAATAAAAAATACCCTAGCTTTAGCTAAGGCATCTTTATAAATAATGAACTTAAAATTAATATGTATGAGGACTTATTCAACACTATCAGCCGGCATATTTGCCAACTCTTCAACTTTATCCTCATAAGCTTTAAGAACTTTTTCTTGGATTTCTGATCTTGTTTCTAGGTTAATAGGGTGTGCTATATCCTTAAATTCACCATTAGGCATTTTTCTGCTAGGCATAGCAATGAAGATCCCATTGTCCCCTTCGATAACTTTAATGTCGTGGATTACAAATTGATCATCAAAAGTTACTGAAACAATTGCTTTCATTTTCCCATCGTCATAAGTTTTTCTTACACGGATATCTGTGATTTGCATATATAAATCCTCCTATTAATATGTGATGTAAATATTATACACAAAAACACTGTAAAATTCAATTAAAACCTTTACTTTTTTAGTTTTTTTACATTTAATTTAATATTTATTCTTTTAATATAATATATATATTGAATAAGAAGGTAAAAAATAGTACAATAACTTAGGTATTTTTATTTTTTAAGGAGATTTGTAAAAATATGGTAATCAATAAAAGATTTAAAGATATAAAAAAAATATACTTTATCGGCATTGGGGGAACCAGTATGTCTGGGCTTGCCTTAATGTCAAAGATAAATGGATTTGAAGTTTTAGGCTCTGATATGAGGCCTTGCTCTTATACTGAAAAGTTAGAAAAAAAGGGCATTAGAGTAAATATAGGACACAAAAAAGAATATATTAGTGAGGATATAGACTTAATTGTTTATTCAGCCGCTATCACAAACGAAAACGAAGAAAGAGCTAGAGCCAGAGAAATGGGGATCAAAGAAGTAGAGAGATCTGTATTTCTTGGGTGGCTAACAGAATATTATAAAAAGACTATTGGGGTTAGTGGAACTCATGGTAAAACTACAACTTCTAGTTTAATGAGCTTGTTATTTTTAAACGCTAGTCTTGACCCCTCTATTTCTATTGGTGGAACTCTATCTCAAATTGAAGGAAATTCAAGGGTAGGTAAAAGTGAACATTTTGTTATTGAGGCCTGTGAATTTGTTGATAGTTTCTTAAACGGCTCATACTTTGCTGGAACTATCCAAAATATAGAAGAAGACCACTTAGACTATTTTACTGGTGGGCTAAAACAAATTAAAGAATCTTTTACTAAATTTGCAAGGTTGATTCCTAATGATGGAATTTTAGTTGTAAATGGAGATGATGAAAATGTTCTTTCTATTTTAGATGGCCTTACTTGCAATATTTATAAAGTGGGTATTTATAATGAAGAAAATGACTTTATCGCAAAAAATATCACTTATGATAATTTAGGCAAACCTTCCTTTGATGTTTATAAACAAGGAGAGTTTTATTATAACTTTTCTTTAAGTATCCCAGGGGAACATAATATTATGAATGCTTTAAGTGTTATTGGTTGTGGAGACTTCTTTGAAATTGATAAAGAAGTTATGAAAAAATCCCTACTTGAATTTACTGGAGCTAAGAGGCGTTTTCAAGTTGCTGGGGAAGTAAACAATATTAAAGTAGTTGAAGATTATGCTCATCACCCAACAGAATTAAAAGTTACAATTGATGCATGCAAAAACTACCCCCACAATAAACTTTTTGTAATCTTTCAGCCTCATACATATTCAAGAACTTTCTTGCTTTTAGATGAATTTATTGAAGCTTTAAAAAGAGCTGATGAAGTTATCTTAAATGATATTTATTCTGATAGAGAGGCAAATAAGTGGAATATATATTCTGAGGACATAACAAAAATAGTAAAAGAAAAGTATGGGATAAAATCCATTGTTATCAGTGAGTTTGAAGATATTACTAGCTATATTACAAACAATGCAAAAAGTGGAGATTTTATTCTTGTCGCAGGAAGCCAGTCTATTAATTTAGTGGCTTATGATATTGTAAAAAGTCTAGAGGAAAAATATAAATAAATTTAAAAAATATATTGACAAAATTAGATAAGTAATATATAATAAAAAACAGACTGGCGCGGGGTGGAGCAGTTGGCAGCTCGTCGGGCTCATAACCCGGAGGTCGCAGGTTCGAGTCCTGTCCCCGCAACCAAAAAAAATGGCTGAGTAGCTCAGTTGGCTAGAGCACACGGTTCATACCCGTGGTGTCAGGGGTTCAAATCCCTTCTCAGCCACCAATTTTATAATTAAATAGGCCCCTTGGTCAAGCGGTCAAGACGTCGCCCTTTCACGGCGAAAACAGGAGTTC
>CAYJAA010000003.1:0-2685 GCA_964368185.1 uncultured Lachnospiraceae bacterium
AATTAAATTTTACCTAAAAAAAAGGGAAGATTTTAAGGCATTTACTTATGGGAGGAAGAACTCCATAAAAACCCACAAATAAAATAGAAAATATTCTTAACATACAAATATAAAACAATAAATAAAAGGAAACATAAAGGAGATATATAAATGATAAAATACTATCCAATTGGAACGGTCGTAACTTTAATTAATGGAAATACTCCCTTAATGATATATGGAAGAAAACAAATTCAAGGGGATACTGATACCCTTTGGGATTATGTAGGGTGTTTATACCCCCAGGGGAATTTAGGGGATGAATATAATATATTTTTTCAAAATGAAGAAATAGAGGCTGTATATCATATGGGGCTTATGTCTGAAGCAGAAGAGGAAATAGAAAAACTTCTACATAAGGATATTAAGCAGTAGGTTTATACAAAACTAGAAATAAAAATCTAAGTTATAGTAAAATACTAATAAAGCAAAAGAGCGAGGATTTTTCTCGCTCTTTTAATGATCATATTTCTTTTTGATTTAGTATTTTTTGCATTTCTAAATCTATTTTTGTTTGAAACCCCTTAAAAATGACTTGTTCAATATCGTCTCTATCAAAAAATATAGTGTATTCATCTCCAATGCTTCCTTCTGGATACATACATGCAACATAGTCCCACTGGGTATCATCCTTTGTATTTATTTGCTTCCTTCCATAAATCATTAAAGGTTGACTGCCTCCAGGTCGGGAGACAACGCTTCCTATTGGTAAATAATTCATATTTACTCCCCTAACCTTTCTCTTAATATTTCTTTTCTTTCGTGTAAATTAGCCAACAACTCTTCTTCATGGGCAACATCGCAAAATACTACCGTCATATTCTCTGGTTTTAAAATTTCTCTTGCTCCTTGTTGCACTTCCTCATAGGTGATACTCATATTTTTCTTAATATAATCTTGTGGTGTCCTTATTTCTTCATTCATTAGGTATGAAAAATCTTTAGAGGAGACTATCAAATCTTCCCTAGAAAAGGTAAGTGCATTTTTTACACACTCAAAAGCTTTTTTATCTAAACACTGTTTTTCCTTAAATAAAATTTCTGTGATTTCTTCCATAAGCAACACCGACTTATCTTTTTGCACTTCAAAAATAAAATAAAGTTGTCCACCAAAATCATAAAACAAAACATCTGAATCAATTTCATAGATAAGCCCTAAATCTTCTCTAAGACGCAACTTAAATGGAGCATAAAGCCCTCTACAAAATATGTTTTCTAAAATTTCTCCTTGTATCTTCCTTACCTTTTTATAATCTATATCAAAAGACAAGGCTATGGTTAAATAATTAGCATCTTCTGTAAAATATTTATCATTAACACTTTTTCGCTTTAAAAAACTTTTAGGCATAATATCTGTAAGGGGGTGAACATTACTTTTAGGCACTTTTGAAAACAACTCTTTTGCCATTTGAATATTTTCATCATTAATATTACCTGCTAAAGTAACATTTGAATTATTTGTACAAAATAGATTTCTTTTCCACTTTACAAGTTGAGCTTTATTAAGTCTCATAATTTTAGCTGGTGTCCCAGCGATAAAATCACCTGGACTTTTATGCTCGAAAAATTCATACATCAACTGGTGAAAAGCCCATGAAGACCTATTTGCAATTTCACGACATACAACTGCTTTTTCTTTTTTAATATCTTCACTCTTCCAGTCATTTTCATAAAAAAGACTACTTATAATTTGAGCAGCTTCACCAAAAAATTTAGGATGAACGGTGATTTCAAATAACACACTATCACGAGAAGTAAATCCACGGAGATAGCCCCCTGTTTTTTCTATCTTGTAGTAAAACTCCTTTTGTTCTATCCCATTACAGCGACGAAAACAAAGGTGTTCTATTAAATGGGTAATACCTTTTTGAGCAAGTGGCTCCCAAGCAGCACCACCCTTTAATAACAAAATAATTGTAACGCTATGGGTATTTTTCATTTTACATGACTTTATTTTTATTCCATTTTCTAAAGTTACCTCATAATAACTCATACTTTCACCGCCTTATTATATTTATGGAGTGGCAAGATTTGCTGGAACTGTCCACCAAAGTGGTGGTAGTAATGATGGTATATTCTACTTATACCTTTAATTTGCTTTAACAATTAATTATTCCAAGCTTTATATTTTCAACCGGCTTTCTTTTCTATTATTTTATAGTATTTTTTTAAAAAAATAAAGTGCTTCATACTAAACTCCTTTTGCAATACATTAGGTAAAGAAAGCACCCTTTCTTTTACACTTTTTATTCCCCCTTCCAAACACAAAGTTAGTTGCAACCAACTTAACTAGTATTTTTCCTGGGAAATATTTAAAGTTAGCCCTATGAGCATAGTTTTTACACAGGGTAAGTCTTGAAAAAATAAATAAAGTATGATATTGTTAGTCATGGTTAACTGCTTGGTGTGCAGCACACTGAAAGGATGTAAATTTAGATGATAAACAAAAGGCTGATAAACATTGTTCCCGGTGCAATGCCTCATATAAGAAAAAATGTTGCCTATCAAATAATAGGACTATTTGCAAATATAATACTAATGATTACTATAAGCTTATTTTTAAGCCAGATAATAAATAGCAAAAAACTACCAGAAAATATAGGAATGTATATCTTTATACTTGGGCTTTGTGTTTTTTTAAAAGTTG
>CAYJAA010000003.1:2695-52885 GCA_964368185.1 uncultured Lachnospiraceae bacterium
ACTTACCTGGCAAGCTTAGAAAGCTACCTTGCTTCTAAGTCTGTAAAAAACATACTTCGCAGTAAGATTTATGACAAAGTAATTAGGCTAGGAAGTAAATATACAAAAAAACTATCCTCTTCTGAATTACTGCAAATGTCTGTAGAAGGGGTAGAACAGCTAGAAACATACTTTGGTAACTTTTTACCGCAGTTTTTTTATTCTATGATATCACCCATAATACTTTTTTTTGTGATGTTTTTTATTAATGTGAAAATAGCTGTAATTTTATTTATATGCGTTCCCCTAATACCAATATCTATAGTGGTTATACAAAAATTTGCAAAAAAGTTACTAGCTAAATACTGGGGAGAATACTTAGGGCTTGGAGATAGTTTTTTAGAAAACTTACAAGGGCTTAATACTCTAAAAATTTATAGTTTTGATGAATATAAACACAAACAAATGAACAAACAAGCCGAGCGCTTTAGGATTGTAACTATGAAAGTGCTATCTATGCAGCTTAACTCAATAATAGTTATGGATATAGTAGCTTATGGGGGTGCAGCTCTTGGTATAATTTTTGCTTTGTTAGAGTTTTCTTTGGGGAGTATCGGTTATACTGGCTTCTTTACTATAATTCTTCTTTGCGCAGACTTTTTTCTTCCCTTAAGGATTTTAGGCAGCTTTTTCCATATTGCTATGAATGGTGTTGCAGCCTCAAAAAAAATATTTACACTACTAGATTTAGATATAAAAGATGAAAAGACAAAAAATGTAAAAGGTAGTGATATTATAATAAAAAATCTCTGTTTTTCTTATGAAGAAAAACATATCCTTAAAAATATAAGTATTAATATCCCTAAAAATAGTTTTGTATCCATTGTTGGGAAAAGTGGTTGTGGTAAATCTACTATTGCCAGTATATTAACAGGAGAAAATGAAAACTACACAGGAGAAGCTAAAATTGGTGGGATAGAGCTAAGGGAGATAAATAAAGCTAGTTTAGCAAAGCACATCACCCTTGTTTCTACAAATAGTTATATTTTCAAAGGTAGCATAAAAGAGAATCTTAAGATGGCTCGTGAAAATGCTACTGAAGAAGAAATGTGGTCCGCTTTAGAAAAAGTAAATTTATCACAGTTTCTACGCTCAGAACAAGGCCTTGATACATTATTATTAGAAAAAGGTAGCAACTTATCTGGTGGGCAGTGTCAAAGGCTGGCTATTGCAAGGGGGCTACTACATGATAGTGACATATATATATTTGATGAAGCTACTAGCAATATTGATGTTGAAAGTGAAAATGATATTATGAGAGTTATAAAAAATCTAGCTCTTAGTAAAAGTATTGTTTTAATCTCCCACAGGTTAGCGAATGTAGTAAACTCAGATATGATATATCTTTTAAAAGAAGGATGTATTAAGGAAAAAGGTAGTCATAAAGAAGCACTAGCTGAAAAAGGTTATTACTATGAGCTTTGGAAGGCTCAGCAAAAACTAGAGAATGTGGGGGTGAGTAACTAATGAAAAAACGACATTCTTTTAATGTAATGTTAAAACTAATGGCTCTTGTAAAACCTCTTTTCTTTGTTATGATTATAGCTGTTTTTATGGGTTGTGTTGGATATTTTTCCGCCTCCTTAATAACTGTATTTGGTAGCTTTGCATTTTTAGATATCCTTGAAAATTCTGGGGCAAATTTAGTTAGTTATATAACTATAATAGGTGTGATTGCTATTATGAGAGGTGTGTTTCATTATATTGAGCAGTACTGTAATCACTACATAGCCTTTAAGCTACTTGCCTTAATTAGAGATAAAGTCTTTACCTGTCTACGCCAACTAGCTCCAGCAAAGCTAGATGGAAAAGACAAGGGCAACCTTGTTTCTATTATAACCTCTGACATAGAGCTACTAGAGGTGTTTTACGCTCACACTCTTTCCCCAATTTCAATAGCCTTTATTACTTCCCTTATAGTGGTTGTTTTTATTGGAAGCTTTAATATAATTCTTGGAATTATAACCCTCCTTGCTCACTTAAGCATTGGAATTGTGCTTCCTGTTATAGTATCAAGAAAAAGTAAAAGTAGTGGAGAAGGTCACAGAAAAAAAGTAGGAGACTTAAACACATATTTCCTTGATAGCCTAAGGGGGATAAGAGAAATATTACAATATAACTATGTATCTCAAAGAAGAGAAGAAATTAAGAAACTTTCTAAGGAAATGGAAGATTCTAATAAGGGGATAAAAAGCTATATGGGTAAGACATATAGTATCACAAGTTTTATAATTCTTCTTTTTTCACTAGTAATGCTATTTGTGTCCAGCTATTTATACACCCAAAATGTTCTTGATTTATATGGGGTGATAATTCCAACAATAACCCTACTATCCTCATTTGGAGCTGTTACTTCTACAGCAAATTTAGGTGCTGGCCTTGCTCAAACAATAGCAAGCGGAAACAGAGTGTTGGATATATTAGAGGACACCCCAGTTGTAGAGAGTGTAAGTAATGGAGTAGATATAGACTTTGAGGGTGCCAACCTTGAAAATGTAACATTTTCTTATGGACAAGAAGATATACTAACTGACTTCTCTTTGAAAATAGAAAAAAATAAAATATTAGGTATTAGCGGTAAGTCTGGCTGTGGCAAGTCTTCTACCTTAAAACTCCTTATGCGATTTTATGATGTTCAAAAAGGAAAAGTTCTTCTTTCTGGAGAAGATATAAGGAAAATAAACACCAAAAGCCTAAGAAATAATGAAAGCTTTGTAACACAAGAAACTCATATATTTCATGATACTATCGAAAATAATATAAAAATTGCAAACATAAATGCCTCAAAAGAAGAAGTAATTAAGGCTGCAAAAAAGGCCTCTATTCATGAATTTATAGAAAGTTTACCAAGGGGCTATGATACAGAGGTAGGGGAGCTTGGAGACACAATCTCTGGAGGAGAAAAGCAAAGGATTGGAATTGCAAGAGCATTCTTACATGATGGAGATTTAATACTTTTAGATGAACCTACAAGTAACTTAGATAGCCTTAATGAAGGGGTAATCCTAAAATCCCTAAAAAAAAATACTGGTAAAACTATTGTTTTAGTATCCCACAGAAAATCATCTATGAAAATTGCTGATGAAGTAATAAATATGGAAACAGCGAGGGAAAGTTAAGTGGGCGTGGAAAAGATAAAAAAAGAAAAAGAAACTTTAAAGTTGATGACTGAAATATATTGTAGAAAAAATCACGGGTGTAAAGATTTATGCAAGAGCTGTAGGGAGCTAGTGGACTATGGGAATATGAAAACAGATAACTGTCCATTTAAAGAAGAAAAGACATTTTGTTCAAACTGTAAAGTTCACTGTTACAAAGAAGATATGAGAGAAAAAATTAGAATGGTTATGAAGTTTTCTGGGCCTAGAATGATTTTGTATCACCCTACTCTAGGCGTAAAACATATAATTGCAACGAAAAAGGAGCAAAAGAAAAAAGTATGAGTATAAAGATGAAAAAAATAATGTATCTATCTATTGGATTTATAGGTTTAGGGCTGGGGGCTGTTGGGGCTGCCCTTCCGCTACTGCCAGCTTTTCCATTCCTGTTACTTGCTGCATTTGGCTTTGGCAGAAGTAGTGAAAAACTTAATAACTGGTTTAAAAACACAAAACTATACAAAAATAACCTAGAAAGCTATGTAAAAGGTCAGGGGATGAGTATTATAACAAAAGTAAAAGTAATGATTACTGTAACAATCCTTATGACTATTGGCTTTATTATGATGAATGAAGTAATCATAGGGCAAATCATTTTATCTTTCGTGTGGCTATTTCACATAGGATATTTTACATTTATGGTAAAAACAATAAAATAAACTTAACTTAAAAAATAAGCTAACACCTATAGATGTCAGCTTATTTTTTTATATAAATATTTCAAAAATTAAATTTACACTAAAGCAAAGAATAATAGCCGTTATTGTAGGGATTATAAAGGAAAGTATAGTCCATTTTCTGCTCCCACTTTCTTTAAAAATTGTTAAAAGAGTTGTAGCACAAGGCCAGTGCATTAAGGAAAATAAAATTGTACAAATCCCTGTTTTTATACTCCAGCCATTTATAATTAAAATTTCTCTTAAATGACTTAAATTAGAGATATCCTCTACAACACCAATATTTAAGTAAGCCATTAACATAATAGGGAAAAATATTTCATTAGCAGGAAGGGCAAAGATAAAAGCAATTAAAATTACTCCGTCTAGCCCAATATATCTAGCCACTGGATCTATAAAATTTGCTGTATATCTTAAAAGGTTAATGTCTCCTATCATAATATTACCCATAAGCCAAATAATAAACCCAGCGGGAAGAGCAACAACAACTGCCCTAGCTAAAACCTTTAAGGTTCTATCTATAATCGACCTTACAACAACAGGAATTATTTTAGGCTTTCTATAAGGAGGTAGCTCTAATATAAAAGAAGAGGGCTCCCCTTTTAAAATTGTCTTTGATAAAATCCCAGATATAACTAAAGTAATAAGAATAGAAAAACATATAATAATAGATAGAATTAGACTAGCGTAAAGGGAAGAAAATGTTCCGCTGGCAAGGACAAAAAACATAGAGATTATTGCAATAATCGTGGGAAATCTCCCATTACAAGGAACGAAATTATTTGTAATCATAGCAAGGAGTCTCTCCCTTTTAGAATCAATTATCCTACACCCACTAACTCCAGCCGCATTACACCCAAAACCCATACACATACAAAGGGCCTGTTTTCCACAAGCTCCAGCCTTTTTAAAATATTTATCTAAATTAAAAGCCACCCTTGGTAAAAAACCTAAGTCTTCTAAGAGAGTAAAAAGAGGAAAGAAAATCGCCATAGGGGGAAGCATAACAGCTATAATAAATGTAACAACTGTATAAACTCCATTTATTAATATATCAACAATAATTTTTGGGGTATGAATACTTATTATAAAATTTTCTATAGGAGTCTTTAATGATTCAAAGAAATTTCCTAACATCTGTGAGGGATAATTGGCAAAGGTAATTGTTAAATAAAACACCAAAAATAAAAGGGATAACATAATAGGAATTCCTGTTATTTTACTTGTTAATAATTTATCTATTTTCCTATCTGTTTTATCATAATCCACGCAAAGATATGTTACACACTCTCTTGCGATTTCCTCTCCTTCTTTTATTACTGTTGTAATCATAATCTCATCAATTTCTTCTTCACTTATTCCCTTTAAAGATAAAAAAACTCTTGCATCTTTTTTAGCTTTTATTATATTTTCTTCTCTTAATATATCTACTTTTATATCTCTTGATATTTTTTCTAGGGTCTCTTTATCTCCAGATAATATTTTAGTAGCTAGCCACCTTGGGTTTATAGAGGGGTTTAAAATACAAAGAAGTTCTTTTTCTAAACCCTCAACTGCTTTTTCTAGTATAGGATTATATTTTATTTTATAGCTTACATTTTCTTCTCTTTCAATTGCACCCACTAAGTCTTCTATCCCTTCCCCTGTAGTAGCACTTACCGTTACTACTTTCACCCCTAGTATTTTTTCAAGCTTTTTAGCACTTATTATAATGCTTTTCTTTTTTGCTTGATCCATTAAATTAATGCAAATAATTACATTATCCACCATTTCCATGGTTTGAATTGCAAGGCTTAAATTTCTCTCAAGACAAGTCCCATCACAAACAATCACTGTTTTATCAGGGTTTTCAAAAGCCAAAAAATCCCTTGTTACTTTTTCTTCCTTTGATTTTGGAATAAGGGAATAAGTCCCTGGAAGGTCAATTAAAGTGTACTTCTCACACCCTTTCATCTCTCCTTCCATTACATCAACAGTTTTTCCGCTCCAGTTTCCTGTATGCTGTCTAAGGCCAGTTAATTTATTAAAAATAGAGCTTTTTCCAACATTTGGGTTTCCAACAAAAGCAATCTTCTTTCTATCTTTCATTATTACTTACCTCTTCTATTAAAATATTGTTTAAGTCTTCTAGCCTTATAGCAATAACAGCTTTTCTAATTAAATAAGCTCCCATTGAGCCTTTTTTGGGGGCTGATATACATTCAACAAAAGAATTATGTATTAGCCCTATATCATAAAATCGCCTTTTCATTATAGGATTTGATAATATACTAATAACTTTAGCTTTTTCTCCCTCTTTTAAAGAGGCTAAAGATTTATATTTACTTTCCATAAAGTCCTCCTTATATTCACTTAGTTTATAATATGCAACTCCCTCAGATTTGACATTCATATTTAACCTGTCTTTAAAATATGTTATAATGAGAAAATGAAAAACAAAATTGAAATTTTATCTCCTGCTGGTTCAATGAAATCTTTAAAAACAGCCATACTAAACGGAGCTGATGCTGTTTATTTTGGTATGTCTTCTTTTAATGCAAGAAGAAACGCTGATAATTTTAAAGAGGAAGAAGAAATCAAAGAAGCCACTGATTTTTGTCATTTATATAATAAAAAAGCATACCTTACTTTTAACACTACTATTTATGAAAGTGAAATAAAACTTGGAAAAAAAGAACTTATTAAAGGCATTAATCTAGGTTTTGATGCTATTATTGTTCAAGACTTTGCTAGTGCAAGGCTAATATCTGAAATAAGTGATATCCCTCTTCACGCCTCAACTCAGCTTAGTGCTCATAGTGTCTTTGATGTATTAGCCCTTAAAAATATGGGCTTTTCCAGAGTAGTTTTAGCAAGAGAATTATCCTTAAAAGAAATAGAAAATATTATAAAAAATGTAGATATTGAAGTAGAAGTATTCCTTCATGGGGCGCTTTGTATGTGCATTTCTGGTCAGTGTTATTTTAGTGGTGCTTTAGGAGATAGAAGTGGGAATAGAGGTCTTTGCGCTGGAGTTTGCAGGCTACCTTTTTACGTAGAAAATAAAAATAATTATAATTTATCCTTAAAAGATGTTTCTTTAATAAAACATATTAATGCTTTAAAAGAAATTGGGGTTACTAGCCTAAAAATTGAGGGGAGAATGAAAGCTCCTGAATATGTAAAGGGTGTAACAAAGGAAGTTTCTAATTATTTAATAAGTGGGGAATACGATGAAAAATTTCTTCTAGATCTTTTTTCAAGGCAAGGCTTTACAGATTCTTATTTAAAAGCAGCTTTAGGAAGGGATATGTTTGGGGTTAGAACTTCCCTTGATAAAGAAAATACAAAAGAGGCTTTAAAAAATATTTCTCTAAAGGATAACACTTCTTTAGTCCCTCTTATCCTTACCTATGATTTTTCCCTTGGTAAAGAAGCACTCTTAAAACTTAGGGATGATGATTTTAATGAGGTAGAAGTAAAAGGGGATATTATACAAAAAGCGAAGAATAAGCCTTTAACAAAAGAAGACCTTGAAAAAAGCCTTTGTAAGTTAGGGGGTAGCCCTTATTATAAAAGTGAGATAAGTGGAACTTTAGAAGAAGGGGCTTTTATTAGTGTATCTTCTATAAATGAGCTGAGAAGAAAAGGGATAGAAAAGTTAAAGACCTTAAGAATAGAAAAATATTCCCCTAAACATCTTATATATAATGAAAAAATAAAAGAAGAAAATATAAAAACCTCTACTTTAAATAAAAAAGCTAAAAATATAGCTATCTTTGAAGGGGAGGACACTTTTAACGAGGCTTTATTAGAAGACTTTGATTTAAGCTTTATTCCTATAGAAATAATAGAAAAGCTAAAAAAAGACACTTTAATAAAATATAAAGAAAAAATTGGGGCCATACTTCCTAGGGTATATTTTAAAGATGAAAAAAGCTTAATATCTAAACTGGAACAGATAAAAATCCTAGGGATTACTAAAGGGCTAGCTCACACAGTGGGAAAAGTTAAGGTTTTAGAAGATCTTGGTTATGAAATATATCTAGGGTATGGGATGAATATTTTAAACTCTGGAGCTATAAACTTTTTAACAAAAGAATATAAGGGGATAAAAAATGTAGTTATAAACTTTGAAAGTAGTTTAGAAAATGTAAAAAGTATTAATGTGGATATAAAGAAGTCTATTATCGTATATGGACACATTCCTTTAATGATAACTAGAAACTGTCCTATAAAAATAGAAAAACCTTGTAATGAATGTAAAAATAAAGGGCATTTAACAGATAGAAGAAATGTAAACTTTCCAGTAAGGTGTAGGGAAGAATACATAAATATATATAATTCTATTCCTTTATATATAGCAGATAAAGTATTTAACTTAGAGAGTGTAGATAAAGTATTTTTATTTACAGTAGAATCTTACCTTGAAATTAAAGAAGTTTTAAAGCATGCTAAAAAAGGAGAAACTTTAAAAGATATCACAAGGGGAAGTTACTTTAAAAAGATGTTATAATAAAGCTTTTTTAAGCTTTAGCAAATATTTCCTTCTAAGATAAAAAGATTGACAACTATCATTAATGCGTGATACAATAACCCAAATTTAGAAAATACTTTACTATATACATAAAAAACATCTAACTTCTTTACTTTTAAATATTTATTTCTTAAAATACTTACTTTAAAGAACAAAATATATGTTTTGAGAAATATAGAAGTTAAATAAAAAAACATTCACAAAAAGTCATTGATAAATTTTATTTTTTATTAGTGGCTTTTTCTATATTTAATAAATGAAATAATAGGAGTAAAAAAATGGAAAAAAAGAACATTAACCCTATCCTGGTGCTTGCCATGGGTTCGACTATGCAATTATTTTTAGGGGTACTTTACATTTGGAGTATATTTGTAAATCCTGTAGTTGAACATTTCGCTATGGATGTAGCCAGTGCAAAGCTTACCTCTTCTTTCATGATTTCATTCTTTGTTGTAGGGCTTATAGTTGGGGGTAGGATTCAAATTAAGATATCTACTCACTACACTACCTTACTAGGAGGGCTTCTTCTAGCTCTTGGAATGTTTGTTAGTGGAATTCTCCCTACAAATATGGGTGTTTTACTATACCTTACTTATGGTATAGCTGGAGGGACTGGAGTTGGTATGGCTTATAATGCTATTCTTACGGCCATTCAAAAGACATTTACTAAAAAAAGAGGCTTAGCTATTGGAATTAGCGCTTTCGCCTTTGGATTTTCAACCGTTGTCTTTGCTCCTTTAATTGAATATTTAGTTTCTATTATTGGTCTTCCAAACACTTTTATGACTTTAGCAGCCGCTTTCACTGTAGCAACTTTAGTATGCTTTAGCTTCGTTAGAACTCCAAATGAGGATGAAAACAAAAAAGCTAATAATGTTATAAAGAAAAGACAGTTTACAACTAAAGAGATGTTAAAAACAAAAGAGTTTTATTATATCGCCCTTTCTATGATGCTTTGTACAACTACATTTTTCGTCCTTAACCCTTCTTTTAAATCTATTGGGTTAGAAAGAGGCCTTAGTGACGCTTTAGCAACAGGTCTTGTTATGGTAACAGGAATTGCCAACGCCTTAGGAAGGTTAAGCTTCCCTTTACTTTCTGACAAAATTGGTTCGGAAAAAACTACAGCTGTTATCCTTTTTGGAACAGCCATTAGTGTGACTGCCCTTATCTTCGTAAGTGGACTACCTCTAATCTTAGTAATCGCAGCTATTACTTTTTGTTATGGTGGAACAGCAGGGGTTTACCCAGTGATTACAGGGGACTATTTTGGAATTGACAATGTTGGGGCAAACTATGGTTGTGTCTTAATTGGATTTGCTCTTTCTTCCCTGTTTATGCCAGGAGCTATGAACTTTGTTCCAGGGGAGGCAGTACGCTTTATTATATTAGCCATTCTTGCTCTTGTTGGAACATATTTATGTTTAATATTAAAAAAAGAGGACTTAGAAAAATATTAAAATTATACTTTAATATTAAGATATAAAAATAAAAAGCTACTATGAAAGTTTTATACTTTATCATAGTAGCTTTTTTATTTATTTATATATATTTTTATTCTTTACTTTTATTCTTTATTTTTCTTTTTATAAAAGTTAACAACAATAACCATAATGATTATAACTCCAATAAGAATTCCTACTCCCACACTAGTGCTAACCTTTGTTCCAGAAACTGTTAAATTTATATTTCCTTCTCCATCTGTAAATATCCCAGAAACAATATGAGTTCCACTAGGCATAATATCAACATATCTTGACTTTACTGTAATATTAACATATCCCTCTTGTGTTTCTTCTGCGCTGTAATTTATAGGAGCTACATAACTATCATTAATATACACCCCAGTAAATTTATCAAAATCTGCCTCTACTATAAAAATTATATCTTCTCCACTTTCTTTTGTGGTACTTTGATCTTTTCCCTCTATAATATCATAAAAGATTTTTTCTACTACTAAAACATCAACTTTAGCTACTAAGTTATTAGGATTACCCTCTTCCCCTGATAAGTCTAAGTCTCCATAAATAGTATGGGCCCCTGTAACATTTCCAAAATAGTTCATTGTGTCCCAAGTTACAGGAACGTATTTTTCTAGCCCATCATCAAAAGTTACTAAAACCGATTGTGGTAGGGCAGGAAGTCTTGAATTATAAGTTGAATTTACAACAGCGTCTTCTATTTCTTCTATGTGTACAACATTTCTTGTTCCTTCTTCTCTTCCAAAGATAGGACTTTGAGATAAAAGTATTATGCTAAATATCATTAATACAACTAGAAAAAATGATATTATTTTTGAGTAGGATACTTTCCTTGACATATAATTAGCTCCTTTTAGCTTTTTAATATATAATTATATTTTATCCTTAAAATATAAAAAATTCATTTCTTAAGACTCTTTAAATGAAAAATGTAAATATATAATTCTTAATCCCAAGAATTTTTTTATTTTTATTTATTTTAAATACATACATATTATACTATCATTTCTAAAAAAAGCAAATTAAAAATGTATTTATCCTTATATAAAGCTTATTATACTGATAATCTCTAAAAGTATCTCCCTTAAAAAAAAATATTTTACGCCTTGTTCATCTCTGCCATTAATTTTTCAATTGCCTTTTTTTCTATTCTAGAAACATAAGACCTTGAAATTCCCATTAAGTTCGCAATCTCTATTTGAGTATACTTTTTCGTTAATGAAAGGCCATATCTTAAAGTAATAATATCTCTTTCCCTTTTATCAAGAATTGTAGCAACTTTTTCATAAAGTAGGGCTTTATCTATATTTAAGCTTGCTATATTATGAACATCATCTTCTGGGGCACTTATAATATCTATTAGAGTTATGTTATTTCCATCTTCGTCACTGCCTAGGTGATCTTCTAAAAATACATTACCTCCATTTTTATTTTCATTTCTAATAGCCATTAATATTTCATTATCAATACATCTAGCCCCATAAGTAGCAAATTTTGTCCCCTTTGTATAATCATAAGAGTTAATCCCTTTAATAAGACCTATTATTCCAATAGAGAGTAAATCTTCACTTGGAATAGAACAAGTAGAATATTTTTTGCTAACATGGGCTACTAATCTTAAATTATGATGAATTAATTTCTCCTTTGCTTCTATATCATTATTTTCATTAAAAAGTTTAAAATACATAATCTCTTCTTCTTTCTTTAAAGGCTTTGGAAAAGAATTCGCCCCTGAAAAATACCCTAAAAAAATAAATACTTGACTTAATAAATCTAAAATACCTAGAAAATTTAACATATAAAAATCACCTCATATTTCGTTATATTAATTTATATGAAGGCTTTTATTCATATAACCCTGTAGACAACCTAAATATTTTCATAATTTAAACTTAAAGAAATAAATATATCTCTTTCTTAGTATTTACAAAGAAATAAGTAGCTATTTTCCTTTGACTATCCTACCTTTGTTAGGGTATAATACATTACTAGAAGAAACTTATTTTTCTTTTGAAAAATCACTACATTAATATAAGATATTTATATATAGGAGCAAAAAAGATGAAAAGAGATTATCAAAAAGAGTTAGAAAATAGAGTAGAGTTTATAAAAAGTGTTTTAGCTGAAAGTGGGGCAAGGGGAATAGTTTTTGGAAATAGTGGAGGCAAAGATAGCGCTTTAGTTGGTATACTTTGTAAAAAAGCTTGTGAAAATACCCTTGGGGTGTTACTTCCTTGTGAATCAAAGAGAAACTTTACCCTTGATAAAACAGACGCTTTCCTTGTAGCCAATAAATTTAATATTGAAAGTGAAATCGTAGATATTACAAGTGTTAAAAAAGAATTTTTGAATATTTTGCCTGAATGTACTTTAAGTAAAGATGCAAATATGAATATTAACCCTAGAATTAGGATGAGTGTTCTATATGCTATTGCAGCAAGTAAAAATTATTTAGTTGCTGGAACTGGAAATAGAAGCGAAACATATATGGGCTACTTTACTAAGTGGGGAGACGGGGCTTGCGACTTTAACCCTATTAAAGACTTAACGGTTAGAGAGATTTATGAATTCTTAGAGTTTTTAGATTGTCCAAAGGAAATTATTACTAAAGCTCCTTCTGCGGCTTTATTTGAAGGACAAACAGATGAAGAGGAAATGGGAGTGACATATAATGCAATTGACGACTTTTTATTAAAGGGAGAAGTAAAAAAAGAAGATAAAG
This sequence comes from uncultured Lachnospiraceae bacterium, assembly GCA_964368185.1. GTDB lineage: Bacteria > Bacillota > Clostridia > Eubacteriales > Anaerofustaceae > CAYJAA01. The sequence continues at coordinate 15,289 of CAYJAA010000003.1, forward strand.
AAATCATAGATAGATATCATAGCAGAAGCCACCACAAAAGAAGAATGCCAAAAGTATATAAAGAAGTATAAATTTTGTATATTTCTTTGACAATATACCCTTCATATAATAAAATATAAAATAATAAAACACATAAAGGAGCTTATTAATGAGTAAAAAGCCATATTATATATCCACAGCAATCGCCTATACTTCTGGAAAGCCACATATTGGAAACACCTATGAAATTGTTCTTGCTGATGCAATTGCAAGATACAAAAGAATGGTAGGTTTTGATGTATATTTTCAAACGGGAACAGATGAGCATGGACAAAAGGTAGAAACGAAAGCTGGAGAAGCTGGTCTTAGCCCACAGGAATTTGTCGATGATATTGCCGGGGAAATAAAAAGAATTTGGGATATTATGAATACTAGCTATGATAAATTTGTAAGAACTACAGATCCTGAACACAAAAAGGGTGTTGCTTCAATATTTAAAAAGCTATATGAACAAGGGGATATTTATAAGGGAGAGTACGAGGGAATGTATTGTAGCCCTTGCGAATCTTTCTTTACAGAAAGTCAGCTTGTTGAGGGGAAGTGTCCTGATTGTAATAGGGAAGTAACTTATGCAAAGGAAGAAGCTTATTTCTTTAAGCTTAGTAAATACGCTGATAGGTTAATTAAACATATCGAAGATAACCCAACCTTTATTCAGCCCCCTTCTAGAAAAAATGAAATGATTAATAATTTTCTAAAGCCTGGCCTTAAAGATTTATGCGTTTCAAGAACTAGCTTTAAGTGGGGAGTTCCAGTAGACTTTGATACAGACCATGTTGTTTATGTTTGGATTGACGCTTTAAGTAACTATATTACTTTCTTAGGATATAACACAAATGGTAATCATGATGAGCTTTATAATAAATACTGGCCGGCTGATGTACATTTAATTGGAAAAGATATTTTAAGATTTCATACAATATACTGGCCGATTATGTTAATGGCCCTTGATATTCCCCTGCCAAAACAAGTATTCGGACATCCTTGGTTACTTGTGGGAGAGGGAAAAATGAGTAAGTCTAAGGGAAATGTGATTTATGCTGATGACCTTGTTGATGTATTTGGTGTAGATAGCATAAGATACTACCTTTTAAAAGAGATGCCTTTTGCTCAAGATGGAACTTTAACTTATGAACAGTTAATTGAAAGAGTGAATGGAGAGCTTGTAAATATTTTAGGGAATTTAGTTAATAGAACTATCGCTATGAGTAATAAGTATTTCGGTGGAATTATTACAAATCCTAAAGTAACAGAAGAAACCGACGATGAGCTTATAAAACTTTGTGAAGAAACACCAAAGCTAATGGAAGAAAAAATGGAAGAGCTAAAGGTAGCTGAAGCTATAAACCTTATTTTCAACCTTGCTAGAAGAAGTAATAAATATATTGACGAAACAACTCCTTGGATACTTGCTAAAGATGAAGAAAATAGTGACAGATTAAAAACCGTAATTTATAATTTACTAGAAAGCATTAGAGTTATAGGAATATTAATTACTCCATTTTTAACAAGCACAGGGGAAAAAATACTTTTAAGTTTAAACACTGAAAATAAAACTTATGAAAGTACCTCTCACTTTGGTGGATTAGAAGAAAATATAAAAGTAAATACTATTGAAGTTTTATTTAATAGATTAGACCCAAAAGAAATTTTAGAAAAATTAGATAAAAGCCCTACAAAAAAAGAAGAGGCTAAAGAAGCTAAAAAGGTAGAAAAGAAAAAAGAAGAGTATATCTCTATTGATGACTTTAGTAAAGTAGATTTAGCCATAGGAAAAATTATCGAGGCTAAAAAACACAAAGATGCGAAAAAGCTACTGGTGTTCAAGGTAGATATTGGGGGAGAAATAAGACAAATTGTCTCTGGGATTGCTGAATATTTTACCCTTGAGGAACTAGTTGGAAAAAATGTCACTGTTGTTAAAAACTTAAAGCCTGTAAAACTTAGAGGGGTTTTATCTGAGGGTATGTTACTTTTAGCAGAAGATGAAAAAGGCCTAACTTTTGTATCCCCAGAAAAAGAAGTTGCTTTAGGCAGTAAAGTAAAATAAAAAGGAAAAATATAATGAAAGAAAAAAATAAAAAAATAAAAGATATTATAATCACTATTATAATCCTACTTCTAGTAAGTGCATACCTAATAGGATACACTTCACTACTTGGCTTTTTAACAGGAAGTATCTTTGGGATAGGATTTTTAATTGTTGGTATAATCGCTATAATTGCATTTATTTTTGTAGTTATAGCTAGAATAAAAGAAATAAAGGAGGAAGATCAAGATGATTATCGTAACTACTGAGTTTATCTCAGGAAAAGAACTGGAAACTATAGGAATTGTAAAGGGGTGTACAATACAGTCTAAACATATTGGAAAAGACATCACTCAAAGCTTTAAGACTTTAGTAGGGGGAGAACTTACTGCTTATACTAAAATGATGAACGAAGCAAGAGCTATTGCTACAAAAAGAATGGTAGAAGAAGCTGAAACTTTAGGAGCTGACGGAGTTATTGATGTAAAATACTCTTCAAGCGCTATTGTTGCAGGGGCTGCTGAAGTAATTGCTTACGGAACAGCTGTAAAATTTTTATAAAATAATGTTAAAGTAAAGTGGGTGCTAGTAAATTTATTAGCACCTTCTTTTATAGAAAGGTTATAATATGAAACATTCAAAATTAGATATTCCTTCTTTTATAGAAAAAACTCACTCTTCTGCTCCTACTCCAGGAGGGGGTGGAGTTAGCGCCTTACTAGGTAGCCTTGGGGTAAGCCTCGCTGGAATGGTAGCAAATTTAACTACTGGAAAGAAAAAGTATGCTATATATGAAGAAGATATAAAAGAAATTATAAAAAAATCAGACATTTTAAAAGATAAACTCCTTTTACTAATTGACGAAGATGCAAAAAATTTTAGTTTATTAATGGAAGCATACTCTTTAAAAAAAGATAGTAGCGAAGATATAAAACTTCGAAATGAAAAAATACAAGAAGGCCTTAAACTTTCAGCAAAGGCTCCTATAGAAATTCTCGATTTAATAAAAGAGGGTATCAACTTTCACTATGAGCTTATGGAAAAAGGCTCGGTTATGGTGCTTTCTGATGTAGCTGTTGGAGTTTTATCCTTAAAAGCTGGCTTAAAAAGCGCTTATGTAAATATTATGATTAATTTAAACTCTATAGAAGATAAAAGCTATGTAGAAAAAATTAAATTACCTTTAGAAGAAGATATCATAAACTTTTCTAAAAGATGTGATGAAATTTATTCTAAGGCTTTAGAAAAAATAAATATAAAGGAGCTTTAATATATTGGATTTATTAGGAAAAGAAGTTTTAGAAAAAATATTAAAAGAAGCTGGGGTAGAAAGCGAAGCTTTAAGAGAAAAAAATATTATCCCTACACTAGGGATTTTAAGGGTAGGGGAAAATAAAAGCGATATTGCTTATGAAAAAAGTATTATTAATTTAATGAAAAAAGCGGACATTGAAGTTAGTGTAAACCCTCTTCCTGTTTCTATTTGTGAAAGTGACTTTATAAAGGAGCTTGAAAAATTTAATAATGATGATAATATTGGTGGAATTCTTATTTTTAGACCTCTTCCAAAGGGGATAGATGAAAAAAAGATAAGCACTCTTATAAATCCTAAAAAAGACATTGACTCTTTTAGCCCTATTAATTTAGCAAAAGTTTTTACTGATGATGAAAGTGGATTTTATCCTTGCACTCCTATGGGGGCTATAGAAATTCTAGATTATTATAATATTCCTCTTGAGGGTAAGAATGTAGTGGTTCTAGGGAGAAGTCTTGTTGTTGGAAAGCCTCTTAGTATGATGCTTTTAAAAAGAAACGCTACTGTTACGATTTGTCACTCAAAAACAAAAGACCTTCCTGATATTTGTAAAAATGCAGATATTATTATTAGCGCAATAGGCAGGGGAAATATGATTGATGAAAGATACACTTCTAAAAAAAGTATCCTTATTGATGTAGGAATCAACTTTGTAAATGGAAAAATGGTAGGGGACGCTGATTACGAAAAAGTATCAGGGATTTGTGATAAAATAACTCCTGTTCCAGGAGGGGTTGGTGGGGTTACTACTGCTGTTTTAGCAAAAAATATTATTAAGGCTTACAAAATAAGATAGAGTTTCAAGAAAATTGCAAATATTTAAACAAATAAAGAAGTTTTCCTTTTAAAAGCTTCTTTATTTTAGTATAATATATAATTAACAATAAATTAATAAGGAGGCGAAAATGAAAGAATTTAAAAGGGTACTGATTGCTAATCGTGGAGAAATTGCTATTAGAATAATGAGAGCTGTACAGGAGCTTGGTATGAAAGCTATTTCTATTTACTGTGAAGAAGACAATCTTTCTTTATTTAGAAGTAAAGCAGATGAAGCTTATTTAATTAAAGGGATTAATGCTCCTACGGATGCATATTTAAATATTGAACAAATTATAAAACTTGCTAAAGAGAAAAATATCGACGCTATTCATCCAGGGTATGGGTTTTTATCAGAAAACGCCTCTTTTGCTAGAGAATGTGAAAAAGCAGGGATTAAATTTATAGGCCCTGATGCAGATGTTATAGATAAACTTGGAAACAAAGTAAATGCTAAAGAAATGGCAATTGCTGCTGGGGTTAGCGTAACAAGGGGTAGAAAGGTAAATACTCCTAGTGAAGCTTTAACAGTAAGTGAAGAAATTGGTTTTCCTGTAATCATCAAGGCTAGTGCTGGTGGTGGGGGAAGAGGTATGAGGGTTTGCGAGAAGATAGAGGAAGTAGAAAGTAACTTTGAGGCTTGTGTTAGAGAAGCGGTAAAGGCCTTTGGAGATGGGGAAGTATTTATTGAAAAATACATTAAAAATCCAAGACATGTTGAGGTTCAAATCTTAGGAGATGAGCATGGTAATATTGTTCACTTATTTGAAAGAGACTGCTCTATTCAAAGAAGACACCAAAAACTAATTGAATTTAGCCCTTGTTTATCTATTAGTGAAGAAACTAGAGAAAAAATCTGTAATGACGCTGTAAAAATTGCAAGACATGTTGGATATTATAACGCTGGAACTGTTGAGTTTTTAGTAGATTATAATGGGGATCATTACTTTATGGAAGTAAACCCAAGAATACAAGTAGAGCATACTGTTACAGAGCTTGTTTGTAACTTAGATTTAGTACAGTCCCAAATTTTAATTGCTGAGGGTAAAAAACTTTCTGATCCTAGCATTGGAATTTCTTCTCAAAATGATATTACTATGAGAGGGTGCGCTATTGAGTGTAGGGTTACTACTGAAAATGTAGAAAACAACTTTATGCCAGACACAGGAAGAATTGATGTATACAAAACTGGCTCAGGCCCAGGGATTAGGCTAGACGGGGGAAATGGTTTTACAGGAGCTGTAATCTCTCCTTACTTTGATAGTCTTTTAGTGAAAACCACTGCTTATGACAGAGACTTTGAAAGAGCAAGAAAGAAAATGGTTAGAGCTTTAAAAGAACATGTTATTGAGGGGATTTCTACTAATAAAGACTTTTTAATTAATGTTTTAGAACACGAAGACTTTAAAAATGGAAATTGTGATACAAACTTTATTGCAAATCACCCAGAGTTATTTAACCTTGCTGAAATTGATACAAAAGAATATAAAATTTTAAAATATATCGGAGAAACAACAATTAATACTGGGAAAAAAGAGCTTTCAAATTTTATTGAGCCACCAGTTAAAGATTTTCTAAATCAAAAGCCAAAAAATGGAACAAAACAAATCCTTGATGAAAAAGGTGTGAGTGGGCTAATAGACTTTGTTAAAAATCAAGAAGAGCTTCTTTTTAGTGACACCACTATGAGGGACGGACACCAGTCTTTACTAGCTACTAGAATGAGAACTATAGATATGTTAAATATTGCAGATAGTGTAGCTCATTATGAATCTTCACTATTCTCCCTTGAACTTTGGGGAGGAGCTACTTTTGACGTAGCATATAGATTCTTAAAAGAGTCTCCATGGGATAGGCTAAGACTTTTAAGGGAAAAAATTCCAAATGTTTTATTCCAGATGCTTCTTAGAGGCTCAAATGGAGTTGGATATAAAAATTATCCAGACAATGTAATTAAAGAATTTATAAAGCAAAGTGCTAATAATGGGATTGATGTTTTTAGAATTTTTGATTCTTTAAACTGGCTAGAGCAAATAAAACCTTCTCTTGAAGAAGTTATTAAACAAGGCAAGGTTGCTGAGGTTGCGATTTGTTATACTGGAGATATTCTAGACAAAAATAAAACAAAATACAACTTAGATTATTACATTAAAAAAGCTAGAGAAGTTGAAGACATGGGAGCTCATATCTTAGCCATTAAAGATATGTCGGGGCTATTAAAACCTGCTGCGGCTTATGAACTTGCCCTTGCTTTAAAGCAGGAGGTAAAAATTCCTCTTCACTTCCATACTCATGACACCTCAGGAAATGGAGTCGCTAGTATGTTAATGGCTTCTAGTGCAGGAGTTGATATTGTAGACGGAGCAATTTCTACTTTAAGTGGAGTTACATCTCAGCCTTCCCTAAACTCTATTATTGCAGCCCTTGAAAACACCCCTAGAGAAAGCTCTATTAACTTAGATAATCTTCAGGAAATTAGTAATTATTATGAGGGAAAAAGAAAGCTATATGAATCTTTTGAATCAGGGCTTAAAACCGGAACAACTCAAATATATAAATATGAAGTTCCTGGAGGGCAGTATTCAAATATTAAATCTCAAGTTGACAGCTTTGGGCTGGGTCATAGATTTGATGAAGTTTTAGATAGATATAAAGACGCAAATGATTTACTAGGGGACATTATTAAAGTAACCCCTACTAGTAAAGTTGTAGGAGATCTTGCTATTTTCATGATTCAAAATGATTTAGATAAAGAAAACATTTATAAAAAAGGAAAAAGCCTAGCTTTCCCAGATAGCGTTATGGATTTCTTTATGGGAATGATTGGACAGCCAGAAGGTGGCTTTGATGAAGATTTAAGAAGTGTTATATTAAAAGGAAAAGAGCCTATTACTGTTAGACCAGGGCTACTTCTTGAAGATGAAGATTTATCAAAAATTAAAAAAGACTATAAAGAAAATAAAAACATAGACTTAGAGGACAGTGAATTAATATCAGCAGCTTTATATTCTAAGGTTTTTGAAGACTTTATGGAATTTAAAGCTTCTTATGGGGACTTAACTTATATGAATTCTCATGTATTCTTTAATGGGCTTGCATTAAAAGAAGAAGTTGACATTACTTATGATAAGGGAAAACATGTAGTTGTAAAACTTATTAGTATTGGTAAAGTTGATAGTGAAGGATTTAGACATTTAATTTTTGAAGTGAATGGTTTTAGAAGAGACCTTTATATTGAAGATACTAATACAGTGATTTCACAAATTAAGAAAAAGGTAGAAATCGCAAATGAAAATGACCCTAGTGAAATTGGTTCTCCTATTCCAGGAACGATTGTTAAACTTTTAGTAGAAGTAGGGCAGGAAGTTAAGAAAAATCAACCTCTTTGCCTTGTTGAAGCTATGAAAATGGAAACAGAAGTTGTTAGTAAGTGTGATGGGGTTGTAAAAGAAATTCTAGTTGAAAAAGCAGACAATGTTAAATCAAACCAGCTACTTATGAAAATTAAGTAGTTTATATAAAAGTAAATATAAATAACATCATGGGAGTGCTAGAATATGCACTCCTTTGCTGTATAGGAGGAAAACTATGAAAAAATTAACCGCTATTTTACTTGTTTTGTTACTATTTGTTATGACAGGGTGTAGCTCAGGAGAAGAAAACACCAACGATCCAAATGGACCTTTAGTGTTTACTGCTGAAACGATTTATGATGAAGAAGTTACTTCTGAGGAAATTTTTGGAGAGTATGATGTTACAGTAGTAAAGATTTGGGGAGTTTTTTGTGGGCCTTGTAGGGCTGAGATGCCTGCAAACGAAGAAATGTATCAAACCCTTAAAGCTGAGGGGATTGGAATGGTTGGGGTAGTAGTAGACGGAAACACAGATAAAGAGGGGGCTATTGAACTGACAAGTGAAAATAATACGACTTATGATAGTATTATTTTAAATGAGGAAATGGCATATTATCCAGCCCTAAACCCTTATTCAGTTCCTTATACTATCTTTGTGGATAGGGAAGGAAATGTCATTGATGAAGGCTTTGCTGGAGCTTTAAGACAAGCTCAAATTATAGAGATTGCAAAAACTCTTAATTCTAAATAAATTTGATAATTTAAAAAGATAAAAGGAATGGCAAAAGCCATTCCTTTTTTTATAAGCTTTTAGTTATATATAAACTATCCTTTTATGAAATAACCTCTCTACACAAAATATCTTTATACCTATTTATTGTTAATATTATATAAGTAGTAAATATGGTGCTTTTTATTTATAAAAAGCAAAGGCTCCCCTTCCCTTTAGGGAACCATTGGGGGCTTAATATTTACGGGAAAAATAACAGGCTTTTACCCGATTATTATCTTGCCAAAAAAGCGGTAGTTTTCCTTCTTTTGATATCAAAAGTTATTTTTTATAAAAGAAAAGCTTATATATAAATAAAAGGAATGGCAAAAGCCATTCCCTTATTTTTCATTAATATTCCTATATTAAATACAAGTAATACCCCTATTCTTAATTATTCTTGACATAAAATAGGGATAATATTATAATAAAATATATATCCCATTTGCAAATACCTTGCCCTGATATGCATATCAATTTGCTTTATAGCTATTCTCTTCTTTTAAGTGAGAGAGATAGTTATAATACTGTGCCTAATTCTTAAATCAAAAATTCTCCCCTTTGATTTAAGATTAGGCGCACCTTGTTAGGATAAGTTGTATAAAAGTGATATAAATAGTAAAAACTCCCACATAAAGCGTGGGAGTTTTTATTTATGTTGTTATAATCTTTCTATTACTTTTTGTGTAAACTCTTTTGTTCCTAAAGTTCCACCTAAGTCTTTTGTTATATATTTTCCTTCATTAATTAAAGAAGTTATAGCTTCTTCAATTCTAAAGCCTTCTTTTTCATAACCGATATGTTTTAGCATACTAGCTCCTGCTAAAATTACAGCGCTAGGGTTAGCCATATCTTTTCCAGCAATATCAGGTGCCGAACCATGAACAGCTTCGAAAATAGCCCCTTCCTGTCCTATATTAGAACCAATAGTTAACCCAAGGCCTCCTATTAATCCAGAACATAAATCACTAATAATATCCCCAAATAAATTTGTTGCTAAAAGCACATCGTATCTACTTGGATCCATAACAAGATTCATACATGCTGCGTCTATAATTAAATCATCTAACTCAATATCAGGATAATCCTTTGCTACTCTTCTAACGCAGTCTAAAAATAAACCATCAGTATACTTTAAGATATTTCCTTTGTGTAGGGCAGTAACTTTTTTTCTATTTTCTTTTCTCGCAAGTTCAAAGGCATATTTTGCGATTCGCTCACTAGCGTCTTTTGTAATAATTCTAATACTTTCAGCTCCAAAATCCCCAACTTTATGCTCCACCCCTGAGTATAGACCCTCAGTATTTTCCCTTACTACAATTAAATCTACATCATCATATCTTCCTTTAAGTCCTTTATAAGACTTTGCAGGTCTAACATTTGCATATAAATTCAGCTCTTTTCTCAAAGCTACGTTTACACTTCTAAAGCCTTTTCCAACAGGTGTTGTAATAGGGCCTTTTAAGGCAACCTTATTTTCTTTTATGCTATCAATTACTCTTTGTGGTAGCGGATCATTATCTGTTTTTATAGCCTCTAAGCCAGCAACTTGTCTGTCCCAAATGATATTTGCTCCAGTTTTTTCTATAACTTCTATGGCTGATTTTGTTACCTCAAAACCAATGCCGTCTCCCTCTATTAGCGTTACTTTTTTCATGTATTTTCCCCTTATACTTATTTCGTAAATTATACTACAATTATAGATACTTTTTCAATAAATATACATAAAAATCTATATATATGTATTAAAAGTATTTTTATTAAGATTTTTAGAAAGTTTATTAAGTAATAATTGCAATAAATCTTTTTTAGTAGTAAAATTATAAATACATAATAATGTTTAAAGATAAAAAGTAAGCTTATTTATTTTAAGCTTGAAAGGGTAAAATAAATAATGGAAGAATATAAAATTTTTATAAAAGGGGCAACCTTTAAAGATCTTGGGGTTAAATATGGAATAAATGGATACGACTTTACAAATGAAGTTTATGAGAATTTAAAAAAAGAAATAGTTTCCTCTGTAACAAAAACAGCCTCTATTTTTAATGAAGCTATAGTTAAAGTATATGTTTCTGGGCTGAGCGGAATCCCTATTCTTGCTGGTCTTGCTCTTTTGGGTGCAAAGGCTAAAGGGGAGCTACCAAAAAATATAGAGATTAATGTTTTTGCTCCATACAAAAGTGTTAATGGAAAATGGAATGGAGAACTTCTTCAAATGAGAGAGGATTTAATCTCTCAGTGTGACAACTTTTATTATTTAAAGGATAATAAAAATTATATTAGAAATATTGAACAGCGAACTAGTCTTGAAAATGAACTTGAGGAAAGAGCAAAAAAATCTTGTGATCTTATATTAGGTTTTTAAAATATTAAGTTAGGCTTTGCGGTTTTACTTAATATTTTTTAAGGATAAATAAAAAAGGAGAATAAAACTTTGTATAAACTTTTAATACTAGATTTAGACAACACCTTACTATCATCAGACAAATCAATATCTAAACTAAATAGAGAAGCAATTGCCAGAGCAAAGGAAAATGGGGTAATGGTTAGCTTAGCTACAGGAAGATGCCCTATTGATATTTATCATCTAATTTCTACCTTAGAGTTAGAAGATAACCTGCATATAGGAAATAATGGCATTAGTATCTTTAAGATGAATGTATTTAGTGAAGATGTTAAAGTATTTGAAAGAGACTATTATCTTTACATATTAAGTGAGCTTGAAAAAAACAATATTCCTTATGGGGTATTTGTAGAAAAAGGCTTTGTTTTTGAAAAAAGAGATATTATCGAAGAAAAAATCTCTAAATATATGAAACTAACTCCTGCTATTTTGGGGGATACAAAGTCCTTAGTAAATCCTTATAAAGTTTGCGCTTATTTTAAAGATGATGAACAGCTTAAATATTTAAGAAGCTTAGAAAAAGAAGGACAGATGTCTGGAGTAATTCCTGATGCTAATATTTTAGATATGATGCCTTATGGAATCACAAAATATTCAGGAGCCTTAGAAATTGCAAAAAGGCTAAATATTTCCCGGGAAAATATTATTGCCGTTGGGGATCAAGAAAATGATATGGAGCTAATAAAAGGGGTTGGTCTTGGTATTGCTGTGAAAAATGCAATCCCTGAAGTAAAAAAAGTAGCAGATGTTACTTTAGATAAAACAAATAATGAAGATGCGATTTATCATGTAATAAATAGATACATTTTAAGTGATAAAGGTGGCTTTAATGAAGTATAAAATGCTAGTAACAGATATGGACGAAACTCTTTTAAATAGTGATGGTCGCATTTCTAAGAAAAATAAAGAAGCTATTCACAATTTAATAGAAGCAGGGGGAAAGGTTGCCCTTGCTAGTGGAAGGGTACAAAACGCAATGTATTCTCACATAAAAGAAATTGGAGTTGAAAGTCAAAGACACCTTTCTAATAATGGGGTTACTCTTTTTGATATTAATGGATACAATAAAACCCTACATCACCTAGAACAAAATGAGATATATAGAATTTTAGACGCTCTTAAAAATAGGGGGATTGAAAGTAATATCTATCTTAAAGATAGAGTAATCCATAACGACTCTCATAATCTAATGAATATAATGGCAAGATTTAACGCTGACTTTCCTGTTATAGTAGGAGACCCATATAAAGAGGAAAATGGATTTTTAATTTATGGGCTAATTTCCGATAAAGAGAGTATGGAGTTTATGCTAAGCCTTAAAAGTGAAAAGACCAATGCTTTTTTAGGAAGTGGTTTTGTGATTTTTGCCCCTATAAAAAGTGGAAAATTTAATGGAGCGACCCACCTTGCTAAAGATTTTAAAATTAAAGATAGTGAAATTGTATGTGTAGGAGACGGGGGAAATGACATTGAAATGATTAGCGCTTCTAGTATGGGCGTAGCCGTAAAAAATGCAATCCCTGAAGTAAAAGAGGTAGCAAATATAGTTTTAGACAAAACTAATGACGAAGATGCAATAAGTTATATTATCAACAAATATTTTTTGAATATATAAAAAAATAATAGTCTTTAAATATAAGGAGGATTTTATTATGTATAAAATGCTGGCAATAGATTTAGACGATACAACCCTTGATAAAAATAACAAAATTTCAAAGGAAAATATAAAGGCAATAAAAGACTGTGAAAAGGCTGGTATTCGTGTAGTCTTTGCTACTGGAAGAAGCGAAAATAGTAGCAGGAAGTTTGCAAAAGCTTTAGGCCTTGAAAATAATAAACATGTTCTTATTAATGGGGCTTTAATTTTAGATATGAATAAGGGAAACACTTTAATAAAAACTATTTCAAGGGAAAATGTAGCTTATCTTAAAGAAAAGTTAAGAAGTGAAAACAGACAGTTTATTTTTTATAGTGATACAGGGAAGCTGATTTATGAATACGCCCCTGACCTTAGAGTTCCTGTAAAGTTTTATCATGGGAAAAATAATGTTATAAAGGGAAATATTGATGAGGTTAAAAACCCTTATAGAATATGTACTTATTATAAAGATGAAAAAGAGCTTATATACCTTAGAAGTATTTGCCCAAAGGATATGTACACTACTGCATTCCCACCTATATTAGATTATTTACCTAGTGGAATTAACAAGTATTCAGGGATAGAATATTTACTAAAATATTATAATGTAAAAAAAGAAGAGCTTATTGCTATTGGGGATCAAGAAAGCGATATGGATATTTTAAAAAACGCTGGGCTTTCCTTTGCTGTTAAAAATTGTGATGATTTTGCAAGAGAGGCGGCAGATATTGTTTTAGAAAAAACCAATAACGAAAGCGCTGTTGCTGAAATGGTATATAAATATATATTAAAATAAATTATTAAAGATATTTTATTAAAATAAGGGAATGTAACGACCAACAAAGAAAGAAACTACCACTACCAAAATTGATAGTGGTAGTTTTACATTAAGTATCATAATACTTCTTAATTAGCTAACTGTCTATAAGTAGTAAATATGGTGCTTTTTATTTTATAAAAAGCAAAGCCGTCCCTTCCCGTAAGGGAAGATTGGACGCGCTTAATATTTACGGCAAATATAATAGGCTTTTACCCCATTATTATCTTGCCAAAAAAACGGTAGTCCCCGTTCTTTTGATATTAAAAGAACAATTGTTTTCTTTTGTTACAAAAGAAAATATATATAAATAAAGAAAATGGCTTTTGCCATTTCTTTATTTTAATAGATATTCAATCACCCCTGCAAAGATATGACTTGCTAGCTTATCTTGATAGTCACTATCATTTAAAAGAATCTCTTCTTCTTTATGAGACATAAAACCACACTCAATAATCACTGAGGGGACTGCCTCATTTTTTAACATATATAATTCATCACTACCCTTAAGCTCTCTTCTTTTAGCATACTCATCTATACTATCTGTATGGCTCTTTATAGAAGTTGCAAGTAATTTACTTTCTTCGTGATTTTCTAAATAAAAGATTTGTAGCCCCCTACTAACATTATCTGGATAAGCGTTCATATGAATACTTATTACAACATCTGCTTCATTTTCAAGGATTATACTTCTTCTAATCCTCATATCATCTGCCTTAACCCAAGAAGTAGCCCCCTCTTTATATAACCCCTCCTCTCCTATTCTTGTAAGAATTACTTTAGCCCCAAGGGGAGTAAGTAACTCTTCAATCTTTTCGCTTACTTTTAAATTAAGGGTAGATTCAGGAAGTAAGGTTCCCACCTTTCCTGGGTCGGTGCCTCCGTGTCCTGGGTCAATTACTACTACTTTATCTTTTAATAAATACATAGAGCTATCCACATAAACACTTGTTAATTTTATATAAAAACACACCCCTACAACAAATATAACTAAAAGCCCTATACTTATAAAAAATAAGGAAATTTTTTTCAAGTTTTTAATTCCTCTCTTTAACTTTAATACTCACACTATATATATTTGTCTTTAGGGTATTTTATTCCTTATAGTTAAAGTAAATGGATAATTCCTTAAAAAGCTTAAGAAAGCTACTTAAAAAAAAGCTAAAACTTTAAAAATAAAATTTTAGCTTTTTTCTTAACATAAAGTATGGAAATATTCCTTACTCTGAGATTTCATAAAATAATTCTTCAATATAGTCCTTTGTAAAATTACCACTTTCTAAGTCATAAAAAAATAAGCCCTTTCTCATAACTTCATCCGTGTTAATATAAAAGTTATTCATTCCACCTAGTTCATTCCCTTCTTCATCTAGTATGGTTATTTTTAAGCTATACCCAGTGTTTCCAAGGTAGATATTTTGTGGCTTTATCTTTGTATCATTCCACTTTTCTATTAAGTAAGAAATATCTTCTTTCTCAGTTACTCTAAGAATCTTTCCTGTGTTTCCATTTTGGATTTTGATAGTAGCCACTTCTTTTTCTTCTACATCAAGCATATCTACAGAGGAACTATGCCAAAGCAAACCTATACTCATTAATACTACTACCGTAAATAAAATTACTAAAGCTATTCTTTTCTTTTTCATTTTCTCTACCTCCATAAGGAATATATTTATCACTACTTTATATTAACACTAAAATAAAATCAAAACACCAATGCCTAATATGTTTTACTTGTGATAACTTTCGTTATTATTAATTTTAAAAGCTCTATATATTTGCTCTAGTAACATAATTCTAAATAGTTGGTGGGGGAAAGTCATTTTTGAAAATGTTAAAGTAAAGTGAGAGAAATCTAATACTTCTTTACTTAAGCCAAGAGAGCCTCCGATAATAAAGTTAAATGTGCTACTACCTAAAGTGCTTTGCTTTTCTATAAAGGAAGATAACTCTGGGCTACTTAGCATACTACCATTTAAATCAAGGGCTATATTATAGCCACCTTTTTTTAACACCTTTAATATTTTCTCCCCTTCTATTTTCTTTACATTTTCTTCTTCTAATAAAGAAAGATTATTTCTTAAAACTTCGTCTTTTATTTCTATAATATTTATCTTAGCAAAGCGAGAAATCCTTTTTTCATATTCCTCACTTGCTAGGGTTAAATACTTTTCCTTCAGCTTCCCTACACATACTATATTAATATTCATAAATTATTTTTCTTCCCATAATACTTTTATATATGTATGAACTGCATCCTCACTATGTATCTTAAAGTAAGAATAAAGGTTGTTACTTTCATCTCTTTGCCTTGCTACTTTAACTTTGCAGTCCACATCTTCAACAACACCCTTTTTATAATTAATTTGAATATTTTTTACTTGATATTTTTTTAAAATATCTCTATCAACAAAATCATATATATAAGAAAAATAAATAGTGTTATTAATATGTTGATTTAAATCAATGTCAGTATAACGAGTGATTAAAGGATATTCTTCTCCATTTGAAAAAATATCTTCTTCTATCTTATCAACTCCATATCCACTTCCTCTTACAATTTCTTCAAAGCCATAATTTTTTATAATGTCACTATCCAATGTTTTTATCATCTTTTTCTCATTGTCAATTAACACCCATTTTGTTTTTGCCTCAATTAATACTTCTCCATTTTTATCTTCTGCTAAAAAGATTCTATTTCCATAAAATTTATTAAAAGAAACAGGGTAGGTTTTTAAGATAATTTCTTCTTCATATTTAGGGTATCTAGTAATATTCATATCATAGTTTAAAATGATCCAGCTATATTTGGGGTTTTTTTCTATATTATATACTTCATCTTGTTTTAAAAATAAATTTTGAAACAGTTTTGCCATCTCGCTAAGAGTTATATTTTCATCCCTATCTATATTTGAATAATTTACTTTAACTTTATCTGTTGTTAATAATTTGATTTCCAAGATTCTTTCTCCTAATAATGTAATTTTAATATTTATTATACTATATCTTTATTAAATAGAAAACTTATATAGAAAAAATATCTTATATTTCAAGTATACACACAATACATATTGTAAAAAATATCTTAATATACTATAATGATTTATCGAAACTTTAATTTAGGAGATTTTTATGTATTTAATTGTTGGACTTGGTAATGTGGGGAATAAATATAATTTAACAAGACACAACATCGGTTTTGAGGTTATCGACTTACTTTCTGATAAATATGATATTGATATAAACAAAAAGAAATTTAAGGGCAGTTATGGAAGTGGAATAATAAAGGGGAAAAAAGTTATTTTATTAAAGCCAGAAACTTATATGAACCTTAGCGGGGAATGTGTTAGACCTTTTATGGAGTATTATGACATTGATATAGAAAACTTATTTGTAATATATGATGATGTAGAGCTTCCTCTTGGAAAACTGAGAATTAGAAAGTTTGGTAGTAGCGGCACCCATAATGGCATGAAATCTATAATTAAAAATCTATCTAGTGATAAATTTCCAAGATTTCGCCTTGGGATTGGAAAAGATGAAAATATGAATTTGGCTGACTTTGTACTATCTAAATTTAGGGAGGAAGAAATAGAAGATGTAAAAACTCTTTGCGTGAAAACAGAGGGTGCGATTTCTAAAGCTTTAGAAGAAGACATTAACTCTAGCATGAACGAATTTAATGGGTAGAAAACCCCTTTATAAAGGAGCCTTAAATGGTTGATAATATTTTAAAACAAACAAAGTTTTACAAGGAGATACCTTCCCCTTTTGAAAAGGGAAGTTTATTTATGAATGGTTTTTGTGAAAACTTAAAGCTTTTAACAACCTGTGCTTTGTTTAAAAACCAAGACTCTAGTTATATATACATTGAAGAAAATGAGCTTATAGCAAAAAAAACCTATGAAAAACTTAAAGATTTGTTAGGGGAAGAAGATGTCCTTTATTTTTCTTCTACCCCTAACTTATTTTATTTAACTGACGCCCACTCTATGGAGATTATAAAAAATAGAGTTAGGGGAGTTAAAGCCGGTTTATTAAATGAGAAAAAAATTATTGTTACTAGTATTGATGCTATTTTACAGAGAAGTATTTTCTTTGAAAAAGAAGATATCTCAAGTTATAAGTTAGAAGATATTATAAACTTAAAAGACTTTATGGAAAAATTAAAGGCTTTAGGATACGAAGCAGAAGAAGAAGTAGTAGCTTGTGGAACTTATCAAATAAGGGGTGGAATTATCGACTTATTTGTTATGGGAGAAAATCTTCCTTTTAGGATTGAACTTTTTGATGATGAAATAGACTCTATCCGTACCTTTGATCCATTAACAAAAAAGAGTATAGACTCTATATCCTCTTTTAAGCTTCTTCCTGGAAAAGACAATATTATTTCTAGAAAAGATATAACTTTACTTAAAGAGGAAGTATCAAAGATTAAAAAATCTCTTTTAAAAAAAGATTTTCCTGAGGATATTAAAGATAATTTTTCTATGATTTTTGAAAAAATAGAAAATGACACAATAGATATAGATAATTTTTTATATCTTTTAGTTAAGGAAAAACATAAATCCTTTATTGATTTATTTCAAAATCCAGTTATATTTTTGAAAGATCCTAATATACTTAAAAAAGCTTATAAAGATACTTTAAAGACAAAAGAAGAAAACTTAAAGCTACTTCTTGAAAGAGGTAAAATTCTACCTTTTCATATAAACAAACACTTTTCATATTCTTACTTTGAAGATATCCTACTTCCTTTAAGGTCTGTGGTTTTCTTTGACTTTTTAGCAACCACTTGTTTTTTAAAGGGTGAAAAAATAATTAATGTAAAATCAATAAATAATGAAAATTATCACAAAAACATAAAGTTTTTTATGGATACACTCTTAAACTATAAGAAAAATGATTATAAAGTAATTATTGCTTATATGGGACAAAAGGAAAAAAAGACCCTTGAAAATTTATTTTCTACTTATAATATAGACACTATTAAAGAGCATAAAAATGGATATATTTCTTTATGGGAAAGCCCTCTAACAGGTGGGGTAGATATTTTAGGGGAAAAAATATTTATCGCTAGCTACAAAGATATAATAGCTGGAGAGAAGAAAAAAAGAAAAAATAAAAAGCTAAAGAAAAAAGATGAAGAAGCTTTTTTTGCAGAAATTGTTCCTGGGGACTATGTTGTTCATGAGGATTATGGAATAGGAAAATATATAGGCCTTAAACACATCACAACAGATAATATAGAAAATGACTATTTAGAAATAGAATATGCGCTAGAAGATAAAGTTTTTGTTGCTGTTGGAAAGATGCATTTAGTTAGTAAATATATCGGCCACAAAGACGCTCCTCCAAAACTAAATAAGCTTGGGGGGACTTCTTGGGAAAATACAAAGAACAAAACAAAGGCAGCTATTCGTGATTTAGCAAAAGAATATCTTTATATGTATGCAAAAAGAAGTGAAATAAAAGGTTATTCTTTTAAAGAGGATACTCCTTGGCAAGAAGAATTTGAAAGCAAATTTGAGTTTACTTTAACTGAGGATCAAGAAAAGTGTATCCGTGATGTAAAAAGAGATATGGAAAAAGACACCCCTATGGATAGGCTAATTTGTGGGGATGTAGGTTTTGGGAAGACAGAAGTTGCTATAAGAGCTATTTTCAAAGCCTGCATGGAAGGAAAACAAGTCGCCTTACTTGTTCCGACAACTGTCCTTGCCCTACAGCACTATAATACAATAATAGAAAGGTTTAGAGACTTTCCTATTAATGTAGATATGCTTTCAAGGTTTAAAAGTAAAGCAGAGCAGTCTGTTATTATTAACAAACTAAAGCTTCACAAAATTGATGTGATTATTGCAACTCATAAAATTTTAAATGATAGTGTTACCTTTGGGGATCTTGGGCTTTTAATTGTTGATGAAGAACAGCGTTTTGGGGTGGCTCATAAAGATAAGCTAAAATTATTAAAAGAAAATGTAGACACTTTATCCCTTTCAGCAACACCTATTCCACGAACTTTAAATATGTCTTTGTCTGGAATAAGAGATTTATCTACTATAGAAACTCCTCCTATAAACAGATTTGAAACTCAAACATTTGTTCTAGAATATGATGATATGATTATCAAAGATGCTATCTTAAGGGAGCTGGCTAGAGGTGGGCAAGTATTTTTTATTTATAACAATGTAAAAAATATTGAAAAGATAGTAGGGGATTTACAAAAGCTAATTCCTGGGGCAAGAGTATCTTATGCTCACGGACAGATGAGTGAAACCTTACTTGAAAAAAGGATTTTATCTTTTTTAAATAGAGAATATGATATTTTAGTTAGTACTACAATTGTAGAAAATGGGCTAAATATTTTAAATGCAAATACTATTATTATAAAAGAAGCTAACAACTTAGGTCTTAGTCAACTTTATCAGCTTAGAGGAAGAGTCGGCAGAAGCGATAAGCCTGCTTACGCCTATGTTACTTATGAGAAAAATAAAGTATTAAATGAGAATGCTACAAAAAGGCTAAAGGCAATTAATGAATTCACAAAGTTTGGTTGTGGTTTTAAAGTAGCAATAAGGGATTTACAGATAAGAGGGGCAGGAAGTATCCTTGGAGCAAACCAACATGGTCACTTTGCTAAAGTAGGATACGAAATGTATACAAAACTTTTAAAAGAAGGTCTTTTACTTGAAAAAGGAAAAAAAGTAGAAATTTTAGAAGATACAATCATAGATATAAATATAAATGCTTTTATCCCTAAATCTTTTATTAAGGAAGAGAAAAATAGAATTACTACTTATAAACAAATTAGTAGTATTTCAACTAGGGAAGAAAAGGAAGATTATATTGATACTTTAATTGATATTTATGGAGATGTTCCAAAAGAAACTCTAGACTTAATTGAGGTAGCTCTTCTTAGAAATAAGGCAAGGAAAAAAAGAATATATAGAATTGCTTTAGATGTAAGTAAGACAAATTTATATATAGAATATAAAAAAGATTATGAACTTGATATGGAAAAAATAAATGAGATAGATAAACAGATGAATATAAAAATTTCTATGTATAAGGATTTTATTAGATTATCATTTAAATTAGATGATAAAAAGGTTAATATCTTAAATCATATTCCCATTTTAATTGAAAAACTTTAAAATTCATTATATAATAAAACAAATTAATTATTTAAATTAATAGGAAAGAGGTTTAGCCGTGAAAAACAACATAAAAAAAATACTAGCAATGCTTCTTGTTTTTTCGCTACTATTATCTATTGTAGGTTGTAGTGTAAACAGTGAGAAATTAAGAGAAAAAGTGGTTGCTAAAATCGGAGATGAGGAAATAACCAGAGGGGAAGTAGATGACTATGCAAAGTTTAGCTTAATATCTTATTACGCTTCTTATGGTGAAATTATTCCACTAGATGATCCTAATGTACTTTTATTAAAAGAAGACATTCTAGATGGTTTAATTGAAGTAAGCTTATATGAAAAGACAGCAGAAAAATATCCTTATACTGTAGATGAGGAAGAAGTTAAAGAAGAAGCTGATGCAACTGTTGCTTCAATGAAAGAAGCTTTAGGAGAAGATGGGTTTTTATATATTCTTACAGAGTATGAATTAACAGAAGAATCTTTTACTGTTATTGCTAATGACTTTATTAGACTGTCTCTTAGCTTAAGTGCTTTTAATGAATCTTTTACTGGTGAAGTAACTGGAGGAGAAGAATATATCCTTAACACTTTTATGATTGCTAATGAACAAGAGATCCCTTCTTATATATTCTATTATTATTTAATACAAGAAGAACTTGCTTATCAAGCAATGGGGCAAACATTCCCTACTGACGAAGATGAAGTTGAGGATCTTTATGATGGGATAAAAGAAGATATCGCTTTAAATGCTGCATTTATTGAAGAAGCAAAAGAAACTGGAATAGAGATTACTGAAGAAGAGATTGAGGAAGAAATAGGAATAATTTCTTATATCGCCGATATGTTTGGGGAAGAAAATCTACAGCTAATTAGTGACGCTTATTGTATTACTTATGAGCAATACAAAGAAGGTGAAAGATGGGCTGCTACCGCCTCTTTATATAAAACAAAAGTCTCTGATAGCATAATGGAAGAAATAACTATTAGCGATAGAGACATTGAAAAAAGATTTGAAGAAAACCTTGATACTTATGACAACTCAACAGTAAGCGCTATGCATATATTAGCTGAAGATATAACTACTGCTAATAAAATTTATGACAGCGTTACTGCAAGTGAAAACAAAGGTAAGTTTGAAGATTTAATGTATGCTTATAGCGGACAAGAAGGAATTTTAGAGGCTGCTGATCTTGGGCCATTTAAATATGAAACTATGGTAGAAGAATTCTCTGAAGTTGCTTTTAGTATGGAAATAGGAGATATTAGCCAACCTGTAGAAACAGAGTTTGGATATCATGTAATATATCTATATGATGAATCTAAACTTCCAGAGCCAACACTAGATGATTATTATGATGTTGTAAAACAAGAACTTCTTTACGAAGAAGAAGATGAAGCAATGGAAGATATCGAAAAGTCATTTTCTAAGAAAGTAGACTTTGAAGAGCTAGTAAACATTAAACACCCTTATGATATGTTAATTGAACAATTAAGGGAAGAATATGATGTTAAAGAATATCATAGAAATTTAGATTAATATAATTATTTTAAAATAATTACACACTAAAAAAGGAATGGTAAAAGCCATTCCTTTTTTTATATAAAGTTTTTATTTAATATATTCTTATTTTTCTTGTGAACATTTCTTCCTTTTTTGCATATAATAATAAAAAGGCTTTTAAAGGAGATAAGAATGTCTAGTAATATAAACTTTGATTTTTTGGATACATTCATACCCAGGGCAGAAGATATTATCTCACAAGAAAAATGTGATATAGATAAAAACATATATGCCTTACATAAAGGAGAAATAACTCCTGATAATATATATACTGTTTCCATAATGGCTATTAATAGCATAGTCAATATATGTAATATGGCTTACCTACAAAATAGGAACGAAAATATTCCCCCTAAATAATTTTCTTTCCTTAAAAAATTCTTATAAAAAAAGTTTTAAGTATAGTATAAAACTACCCTTAAAACTTTTTTATTTCCTTTAGTTCTAGTTTTAAAAAACTCTTCTTAAAGGGTTCTACATCATATCCATATCTTTTAAAGATTTTACTGCGCTTTCGACTGCGTCATTTACTACATTTTTCACAACGTTAACAGGTCTTTTTTGCTCTTTGTTATATTTATATGCTCCATAAGTAGCAGCCGCAAGTAAAGTGGCTGTTCCAATAACTGCTGTGCCATAAATATTGTTGTATGATTTTCTTTTCATAACATCCTCCTATATAATATAATTTATATTAGTTTTGTCTTTTTTTATTAATATGATACAATAAAATAAAAAAAAAGGATTTATCAATTCATCATGAAAACAAAAAAAGAAATTTATGAGATATCCAATATTTTAAAAGAAGAATACAAAGACGCTAAATGCGGGCTGGATTATACTACTGCCTTTGAGCTTTTAATCGCTACAATCCTATCTGCTCAGTGTACAGATGAAAGAGTAAACATTGTTACAAAAAAACTTTTTAAAGAGGCAAACACTCCTTCTGGGATTTTAAACCTAGGAAGAGAAAAACTTTTAAGCCATATAAAAACCTGTGGCCTTAGCAATACGAAAACCGACAACATTCTAAAAACCTGCCAAAGGCTTCTAAGTGTGTACAGCGGTCAGGTTCCAAAGACAATGGAGGATCTAACCTCTTTATATGGGGTAGGGAGAAAGACGGCTAATGTGGTTATGTCTAACGCTTATAACATTCCTGCTATTGCTGTAGACACTCATGTAAAAAGACTTAGCAATCGTATCGGCCTTGTAGATACTGATGATGTATTAAAAATAGAAAATAAGTTAATGGAAATAATAGAAAAAGATTATTGGTCTGATTTTCATCACCATATTATCTGGCATGGAAGAAAAGTCTGCTCTGCAAAAAAGCCTCAGTGTGAAAGATGTTTTTTAAGTATGTATTGTGACTACCCTAAAAAATAAAAGAAATGTTTCCCGTGAAACATTTCTTTTTTATCCCTTAAGGTTTAATCTCTTTCAAAACTCAAAAAAGATACTATATAAGCCTATTATTAAAGAAGCTTTATAGTCTAAAAGAAAAAGGAATGGTTTAAGCCATTCCTTTTATTTATATATAATCTTTTCCTTATAAAAAAATAATTATTCTTTTGATATCAAAAGAATGGGGAATACCCCTTTTGGCGAAACTAGGTGTAACAGCCTATTATTCTTTTTGCTACTTACATAATATCATTAATATAGTAGCATTATGCTTCTAAAGTAAAACTGCCACTATCGATTTTGCTAGTTCAAGTTTGTTTCTTTACTAGTAGCTATACATTTCTTCCTTTTTTTATTTAACTTTAAATGAGTCTTAAAGTTAAAGTACTTATCCCAAGACCTCCTATGTTAAGAAATGTTTCCCGTGAAACATTTTGCTTTACTATTTCTATTTAACCCCTTTAATCTTCCAAAGTTTGATATTAAATCTTTTCTTCGATTCTTTCTTTTCAATTCATAAAGACTTATTTTATTTCTTTTTCCTTGTGTTTTTACCTAAGGCTAGACATCTTTTAAGTTAAGGTATTATTTGCAGAGCTATTTAAAGATACAAAATGTTTCACGTGAAACATTTTTATTTTAAATTATTTAAATATCCCTTTAAAATATGCTATAATGATTATTAATTAAAAAATATATGGAGGAATTCATGGCAAAAATAATTGCATTATTCAATCAAAAAGGTGGGGTGGGAAAAACCACAACCGCTGTTAATCTTTGCGCTTGCCTTGCTAGTCTGGGTAAAAGAGTTTTAGGTATCGACTTTGACCCTCAAAGCAACTTTACAAGTGGGTTAGATGTAGACAAATCTACTTTAAGCAAAAGTGTTTACAATGTCCTTATAGATGACTATCCTATAGAAAAGGCTATTTTAAAAACAGGAATTAAAAATTTAGACATACTTCCTGCAAGCATAGAGCTTGCTGGGGCAGAAATAGAAATTTCAGAAATTCCTCAAAGGGAAACTTTATTAAAAAGACGCCTTAAGGATTCTGTTGATAATTATGACTATATCCTTATCGACTGTGCTCCTTCCCTTGGGTTACTTCCTGTTAACGCCCTTTGTTTAGCTGATAGTGTGTTAATTCCTATACAGTGTGAATATTACGCTCTTGAGGGAGTTAGTCAGCTAGTAAACACTGTTAATCTTGTAAAGAGAAGTCTAAACCCTTCTTTGAAAATCGAAGGTGTTATTCTTACTATGTTTGATTCAAGAACTAACTTATCTATTCAGGTTGTAGACGAGGTTAGAAACTTCTTTTCAGACAAAGTATTTGAAACAATTATTCCTAGAAATGTTAGACTTGCTGAGGCGCCAAGCTTTGGAAAAACCATTATAGAATATGACAAAACTTCTAGAGGCTCTATAGCTTATATGAATCTAGCAAGAGAAATTATAAAAGGAGAATAACTAATGGCAACAAAAAAAGGTTTAGGAAAAGGTCTGTCTGCTTTAATACCTGAAGAACAACTAGACAGCGCTCTTTCTCTGGAAACAAAAGAGGGAGTTACTTTAGTAGACATAAACAAGTTAAAAGCAAATGAAAACCAACCTAGAAAACACTTTAACAAAGAAAAAATTGCTGAACTTTCTTCTTCTATAAAAGAACATGGGGTTATTCAACCTTTAATTGTAAGAAAAGAGGGGGCTGGGTATCAAATAGTTGCTGGGGAGAGAAGATATAGGGCGTGTATTTTAGCAGGCCTTAAGCATGTCCCTGTTATTATAAAAGACTTTGATGAAAACACTACTTTAGAAGTAGCTTTAATAGAAAATGTTCAAAGAGAAGACTTAAACGAACTAGAGAAAGCTTTTTCTTATGAAGAGTTAAAAAACACATTTAATATGACTCAAGAAGACATTGCAAAGAAGTTAGGAAAAAGCAGGGCTTCTATTGCAAATACTTTAAGGCTTCTTTCCCTTGAAGATGAAATTAAAAAAATGCTTAAAGATGATGAAATCACTGCTGGACATGGTAGAGCTATTTTATCTGTTGAGGGAAAAGAAAATAGAGTTGCTTTTGCTAAGATGATTATAGAAAAAAGTCTTTCTGTTAGACAAGCCGAAGCTTTAAGTAAAGACTTTATTGTTAACCCTAAAAAAGAGAAAAAACAAAAGCCTATGAAAGAAATAGACCCTTATGTATGGGATATAGAAAATAGACTTGCTTCTGTTATGGGAACAAAAGTTAAAGTAAACCATAAAGGAAATAAAGGGACTATAGAAATAAATTATTATAACGAAACAGATCTTGATAGAATATTATCTATTTTTGACCTAGATTAAGGAGTTAGATATGAAAAAAGAAACTACTTATATTGGAAGCGGAATTTTTGTAAACTTTCTGCACCTTTTGCTTTGTTCTTTGATTTTTGTAATAAATAGCTTAATATCTACAAATTCAATAATATTTATGTTGATATTTATATTCCTACAATTCTTTATATGGTTTATAGGTGGGTTTAAATATTCAATAGGGAATAATGTTGTAGAAAAAAAATCTATTTTTATTTCTGGGATATACGCTATTTTACCAATTTTAATTTTTAGTGTTATAACCCTTATGGTATCCATTTTTCAAAAAGTTGATTTTCAAGGGTGGAATGAATTTTTCTTCCTTGGAGCTCCATTAATGTTTTGGAATAAACCAGCTTTATTACTTAGCTTAATATTTGAAGGAAATGGATATTTATTATTTTTTGTTAACTATTTACTTTTAGTTATTTCTTTTTTCCTTGGGGGAAATTTTGCATTCTCTTTAAAAACAGGAAGAAATGCAAAAAGAAGAAAAAGAAAAGCTAGAGTTGCTAACTCAAGAAATAGAGAAGCTTTAGAAGATTCTAAGGCTGATACTAATATAAATCAATAACCTAAGGAGGTATTATGAGTTTTTCATGGATAGACATAGTTATTGTAGTAATACTTGCTATTTGTATAATAGAGGGTGGATTTAAAGGATTCATTAAAGGGTTTTTATCTCTTTTTTCTCTAATCGCAAGTTTTATTATTGCTAGGCTTACATATATTCCTATATCTAAGCTAATAATAGAAAATACAGATATATATAATTTTATATATAAAAATTTAAGTGGTTCCTCAGTTGAAGAATCTACTTTAAATCTTATAGTTGATGAAAATAACACATTTGCGGATTTTATAGTCAACTTTACACAAAGTCAAGGGGGCAGTATAACTGATCCTTTCCTTGCAAATATTTCTTATCTTATCGTAACAATACTAACTTTTATAGTGATACTTCTAGTAAGTTATATTATAATTAGCATACTTGTTAATGTTCTTGATGCAATATCAAAACTTCCTGTAGTAAGCTTCTTTAATAAAATAGGGGGAGTGCTATTTGGAGTAGTAAAGGGAATGTTAATTAACTTTATCTTTATCGGCACCCTTTATGTTGTGCTGGTTACATTTAACCCTCCTGGTCTTGAGGTTGCAATTAACGCCTCTAAGTTAATGTTTTTATTTCAAGGTCTATTTATTCTTTTATAGGAGAAGTAACAATGAATATTAATAATATTTTTTTAACTACTGCAAATACCACTGCTGAGGCTACATCTTTATTTGATATAGAAAGAATTATTGACATTGGAATTAGTACGGCTATTATTTTCTTTCTAACTTTAATCGCTCTAGGGATTTCTAACAAAGCAATTGATAAAATTGTAAGAGGGAAAAACTTAAAAGGACTTCACCCAGACGATAGTAGGATAGACACAATAAGGGGTCTTATAAAAAGTATCTCAAAATATCTTATTATATTTATTGGAATTTTAACTTTCCTATCTCAGTTTTTTAATGTTGCTTCTTTAGTAACCGTAGCTGGAATAGGGGGCGCTGCCCTGGGGATTGGCGCTAAGGGGCTTGTTGAAGACTTTTTTAGTGGGCTATTTATTATTATGGAAAATAACTTTACAATTGGAGAATATGTAACATTTGAAAATTATTCAGGTATTGTTGAGAGTATCACTTTAAGAACTACAACTATCCATGACTTTAGTGGAGATATGCATATTATCAATAATGGCCTAATAACAACTGTTACAAATCACTCTAGAGACGCCCTTAGAATTTTTGTAGATGTTTCTATTGCTTATGGAGAAAATGTAGATCAAGTTCTTGAGATATTAAACAAAATATGTCTAGAAGCAAAAGAAGAATTTACTGAAATAGAGCATGGCCCTGTTGTTCTTGGGGTAAACACCTTAAACACTTCTTCAGTAGATATTAGGATTATGGCAAAGGTAAATAATTTATTTCATTTAGATGTTCAAAGGGAACTTAAAAAAAGAATTCTTCAAAAATTAAAAGAGGAGAATATTACTATCCCATTCCAAACAATTACTATTGAAAATATAAATAATTAAAAAGGGGAGGGAGTAATGGAAAAAGAATTTAATGTTTCAGATATTGTAAAAATGAAAAAGAAACACCCTTGTGGAGAGAATAGGTGGGAGATATTAAGGATGGGTGCAGATGTTAAAATCCAGTGTAAAAAGTGTGGAAGAATGGTTATGTTAAGTCGAAAAGACTTTTTAAAAGGAGCAACAAAAATTTAATTTTGTTGCTCCTTTTTTTATAAATATAATTTAGTTTTTTTTAGTCATCCAGTTTTAAAACTGCGGTAAATGCTTCTTGTGGAACTTCTACTCTTCCAACTTGACGCATTTTTTTCTTACCTTCTTTTTGTTTTTCAAGTAATTTTCTCTTTCTTGAAATATCTCCACCATAACACTTTGAAAGAACGTCTTTTCTTAAAGCTCTAATAGTTTCTCTAGCAACGATTTTCCCTCCAATAGCTGCTTGAATTGGAATTTCAAACATTTGTCTTGGTATTTCATTTTTAAGCTTCTCGCAAATTTGCCTTCCACGACTTTGAGCTTTATCTCTATGAACGATAAATGATAAGGCATCTACAAGTTCAGAGTTTAGAAGAATATCTAGTTTTACAAGGTCAGCTCTACGATAATCAATAATTTCATAATCAAGGGAAGCATAGCCTCTAGTCTTTGATTTTAGCGTATCGAAAAAGTCATAAATAATTTCATTTAAAGGCATTTCATATTTTAAAACAACTCTATTTTCTTCGATATAGTCCATTGTCTTATAAATCCCTCTTCTATTTTGGCAAATATCCATAACTTGACCTACATACTCACTAGGTAACATAATGGAAGCATCAACAAAAGGTTCTTCCATATAATTTATCTCTACAATAGGAGGTAGGTTAGTTGGGTTATCTACTTTTATTGTATCTCCATTTGTTTTTATTACATTATATATTACACTTGGGGTAGTTGTTACAAGGTCTATATTATATTCTCTATCCAGTCTTTGTTGAGTAATTTCAAGATGTAACAACCCTAAAAATCCACATCTAAAACCAAAGCCTAAGGCAACAGAAGTTTCTGGCTCAAAAAGTAGGGAGGCGTCATTTAACTTTAGCTTTCCTAAAGCTTCTCTTAAGTCTTCATACTTAGAACCGTCCGCTGGATAAATTCCGCAAAATACCATAGGAGTTATTGTTTTATATCCAGAAAGGGCTTCTTTAGATAAATTGTCTTTATCCATAATAGTATCCCCAACTCTTGTATCTCCTACATTTTTAATAGAAGCACACACATACCCAACATCTCCACTTTCAAGATAGTCAATAGGAGTTAAAGTATTTGTAAATATTCCAACTTCCTCAACTTCAAAATCCTTATTAGTAGCAAAGAATTTAATTTTCATACCCTTTTTTAAAGTTCCATCAACTACTCTTATAGAAGCAACAACCCCTTTGTATTGGTCGTAGTAAGAATCAAAAATTAAAGCCCTTAAAGGAGCGTTATTATTTTCCTTTGGAGGAGGAACATCTCTAACAATCATCTCTAAAACTTCTTCAATATTAATTCCTTCTTTAGCAGAAATCTTTGGAGCGTGCTCTGCTTCAATTCCAATAAAATCTTCTACTTCTCTTATTGCCATTTCAGGGTCTGCACTTGGAAGATCAATTTTATTAATTACAGGTAAAATCTCAAGATCATTTTCCATAGCCAAATATACATTAGCCATAGTCTGAGCTTGTATTCCTTGGGTGGCGTCTACAATTAAAACAGCCCCCTCACAAGCTGCAAGAGATCTTGAAACTTCATAAGTAAAGTCTACATGTCCTGGAGTATCTATTAAATTTAAAAAATATTCCACTCCGTCACTTGCTTTATATACAAGCCTAACTGCTTGTAATTTTATAGTAATTCCTCTTTCTTGCTCTAAGTCCATTTTATCTAAAACTTGACTTGTCATATCCCTTTGGCTAATAAGACCTGTTTTCTCAATTAGTCTATCAGCTAAAGTAGATTTACCATGGTCAATATGAGCAATAATGGAAAAGTTTCTAGTCCTTTGTTGTTTATTCATTTACAATAATCCTCACTACCTTATTAAATATTCATTTTAACATATTTTCACTTTTTAGTAAATATATTTTCCTTTAGTAATATATCCCGCAAAAAAAACAATTTTTTTTAAAGAATTTATACAAGAAAATTCTACAAATATTTCCTGGGTAATATTTTGTTATTTTTTATATAAAAAACTTTTAATTATAAAAAATAAATAAAAAAAGTATACAACATACAGCTACTAATAAAGAAACAAACTGCCACTACAAAAATTGATAGTGGCAATTTTATTTTAGTGCCATAATGCCACTTTATTAATAATAGTATAAAATTAGTAAATATGGTGCTTTTTATTTATAAAAAGCAAAGCCGTCCCTTCCCGTGAGGGAAGATTGGGGGCGCTTAATATTTACGGAAAATATAATAGGCTTTTACCCCGCGTTTTGCCAAAAAAGCGGTAGTTTTGGTTCTTTTGATATCAAAAGAACAATTGTTTTCTTTTCTTATAAAAGAAAGCTTATATATAAATAAAAAGCACCATATTTACTACTTATATTACTTTATCACTTTTGATTGATAAAGAAGTGTTATAATACTTAAAGTAAAACTGCCCCTATCAATTCAAAAAGTGGCAGTTTGTTTCTTTAGTGGTAGGCGTATATTTCCCGGGGAATATTTTTTATTTTATATAAAAAGTAAATAAAAAAAGCATACAACAAGTGTATGCTTTTATTTATATTTTTTGTTAACTTTCTTATCCTCTTTGTCTTAAAGATTCAAATAATACAATCCCTGCTGCAACAGAAGCATTTAAAGAGTCAAAGTCATTTTTAAAACCGATAGTAGAAATGTAATCACATTTTTCCTTAACCAGTCTTCCAATTCCTGTTCCCTCGGCTCCAACAACAAGTGCTATAGGAAGTTTATAGTCAATTTTTTCATAGCTTTCTCCACTCGTGTCAAGACCGACAATAAACACCCCTTCTTTTTTAAGCTTTTCTATTGTTTGGGCGATATTTGAAACCTCACATATTTTAATATGCTCTATGGCTCCTGCACTCGCTTTATACATCCCCTCAGAAATAGAAACACTTCTTCTTTTTGCTATTACTACTCCATGAGCTCCTGCACAGTATGCACTCCTAGCAATCGCCCCTGCATTATGAGGATCTGTAATGTTTTCTAAAATTACAATTAGTGGATTTTCTCCTTTTTCCTTTGCAACACTTAAAATATCTTCTATACTAGAATATTCTATTGGAGAACAAAGAGCAATAATTCCTTGATGTATTGCATTTTGTACCATATTATCCATTTTATGTTTATTTGTTTTTTGGATTGAAATCCCCTTTGATTTTGCTTCTTTAATAACATTTACTAGCCCACTATCGTGATTTTCACTAATAAAAATTTTATTAATATTTCTTCCTGATTTAAGCGCCTCTCTTACAGCGTTTCTTCCAATTACCTTATCGTATCCCTTCATACCGACTCCTTCTTATTTAAATATTTTTCTTTCATCTCTATTTGCTTTTTACAGCTCATTACCCCCTCAGGGCAAACACCATTTACACACCTTGGCCCAGACTTATCAAATATGATTGGACAAGCCTGTCTTACTAATAGTAACATCTCATAAGCTAAGTTTCTAATTTCCCACTGGGCTCTGTTGCAACATCTATGAGCGAAAAAGTGCATAAGCTCTCTTGCATTCATAGTTACAACAATTTTTGTCTCGCAAGCATTAGGAAGAACAAATCTCGCATCTTCATTCGCCATTTTTACAGCATCTTTCTTTGCCTTTTCTTCTTCTATCCCTTCACTAATAAATTCCTTAGTCCAGTTCTTTACTAAAATACTTTTTATTTTATCATAGCTTTTTTGAATATCTTCCATTCCCTTTTGAAATTCTTTTAAAGCTTCTTCATCTTCTTTTATTTTAATAGGTACTATAAAGTCAAATTGATTTTCATCAACATACCTTTGAGACTGCTGAGAATAGCTAGCAAGTCTATGCCTAACTAGTTGGTGGGTTAGAGCTCTACTTACACCCTCTATTCCAAAAGTAAAACTCACATGTTCAAGAGGAGATTCATGTCCTAGCCTTATTAGCATATTTACGAATTTTTCACAAGACTCTTTATCTAAGTTTTCATTTATTTCTTCGATTCCTACCTTAGAATAACAAAGCTTAGCCGCACAAGCTATTATTTCAAGAGGGTTGTCTTGTGATTTTAATAAAACTACTTTTAAATTACTTTCCATAAATCCTAACTCCTTATCTTTTTAATATATGGTAACACATTAAGGGTCTATAAATCTAGAGAAAATAAAATATAATTTATTATTATCTATATTCTAATAAGTAAAAATATTTCACTTTCATAAAAGCTTCTTCAATTTTAGACATATTAAATAAGGCTAGAATATTATAATTATTTTAAACATGAAAAAAAGAATACTTTACCCTAAACTATTCCCTTAATTCTATAGTGAGTTAAAATTTTATTTTCTGCTTAATTTTTTTGCGTTAAGATAATGAATCAACTCTCTTTTGTCATCTTCGCTCCACTTGTTGAAGTCTTCAAATGCAACTAATAATTCTTCTGAGACAAGGGTTTTTAGTTTGTCATCATAAGTTTCTTCTTTGCTGTCACTATCTCCCTTAATAAGATAATCAGTAGTCACCTCGAAAAGTTTACTAATTTTTACAAGGACTTTATACTCTGGCTTTCTCTTGTTCTGCTCATACATACCAATTGCACTAGCTGATACTCCTAAAGTGTTTGCAAGTTGTCCTTGTGTTAAACCGGATTTAACTCTTAAGATTTTGATTCTTGTACCAATGTCCGTTTCCATAATATATTTCTCCCCATATAATAATTTTAATTATATTACACAAATACTACCACAAAGTATTATTTCCTGCAAGGAGTTTTTACAATTTGTGTTAAATATTGTTGACAAATTTACCCATTTATTATAAAATATACACACAAAGTGTTATTTATATAATTTATCGCCACATTTTATAATATTTAATACACTTTAAGTGTTTATTATCATCTATACACACGGTTTGTAAGGAAGGTTTAATTATGAAGAAAAGGTCATACGCCGAAACCGAAAAAATTTTATACGAATATCTTTTTATAAAGAGTAGGATAGAAATATTAAAAACAAAGCTATCCAAACTAGATTTAAAAAGTGAAAAAAATAAACATTATTACTATAATCCACCTTTAAGCTCTATGGGAGATATTATTTGTGTTAATGAAGAACTTAAAGAAAATAATTTAAAATATATGTTAGCTAAAGAGCTAGAACATAAGAAAAAATCATTCGAAGCTATTACAACAGCTCTCGAGAACTTAACAAAAATAGAACATACAATAATAAGTATGAAATACTTTTATTTGAAATCCACTGGTGAAATCAGTGATGCTATTGGTATTTCAGTTTTAGAAACTGAAAAAATAAGAAATGATGCTATTGAAAAAATTTCTTACTTAAAAAAAGATTATTAAGTAATTTCTAATATTTCAATAGATTCCTCTTCTCTCATAAAATTTGTAACAAAAACATCTTTATGTATATTTTTTAAGTGAGCAAAGGCATTATTAGCATTTTCTATATTATCGTACAAAGCAAAAACGCTAGGGCCTGAACCACTCATTTGAACACCTATGGGTTTAAATTTGCTAAGACTTTCTTTAATAGAAATAATCTGAGGATATTTCTCACACACATAAGGTTCAAATACATTAATAAGACCTTCTTCTAAGTCCTCTTTATCATTATTTAATATTCCATGAATAAGTTTATTAAAATTAGGTTTTTCTTTAACTCCGCTACTATCTACCATATCATAAGCTTCTTTAGTTGAAACCCCAAATTCTGGTTTACATAAAACCATATAACAATCTATAAGGGGATAAATATTTCTTATAACTTCCCCAATTCCACTACAAAAAGCAGCCCCACCATAAACAAGGAAAGGAATGTCTGCTCCTATCTTAACACCTATTTTGCAAAGTTCTTTTTTACTTAAGCCTAAGTCATATATTATATTGTAAGCAATTAAAGCAGCAGCTCCGTTACAGCTACCACCACCAAGGCCTGCACTAACAGGTATTTTTTTTTCAATTTCAACATCTAATAATTTATCTGGGTTATTTGTATATTTTGATATTTGTTCAATACATCTATATACAATATTTGTATCCCCTGTTGGGACTACTGGGTTATTACACTTTATCTTGATACTATCAGATTTTTTAAAAACAATAGTATCACACATATTTATAGAATGCATAACAGTTTCTATATTGTGATACCCGTCTACCCTCTTATCTAAAATATCTAGCCCTAAATTAACTTTAGCGCATACCTTCATTTTTATACTATTCATAAAATCATACCCTTAACAATTCTATAACATCTTAGGGACAATAAAAGATCTATCGTCCTTACTTGGAGCATTATCAAGAGTTTCATTTATATCAAGACCTTCTTTTATAATATCTTCCCTAAATACATTTTCAATATTTAAAACATTATAAAGAGGTTTCACATTTTCAGTATCCAGCTTATCTAAAATTGAGGCATACTCTAAAATTTTATCCATTTTAGATTTAAAATCTTCCACTTTTTCGTCCTGGATTTTAATCTTACAAAGACTGGCTGTGTGTTTAATATCTTTATTACCTATACTCATATTAATAATACCTCCATACATTATTAATTTTACTTTTTTTTGCAACTTTAGTCAAGATATATATATATACTTAATAATATATTAATTTTTAAATATATTAACCTTATTATACAATTAATTTGTTGCTAATTGTATTTTTTTTGATATAATAAATTATATACGTTTTGCTAATGCTTTATCAACATATATTAAAACCTGTTTATAATATGTTGAATGAAAGATAAATTACTTAATATATACATATTTTAAGGTGTGGATAAATAAAGAAACTAATTTATTTAATAATTTATTAGTTTTATTTATCCACATATACTTGTTGATAAATAAAAAGGAGTCCTTGCAAATGGATAAAATGGATAAAAATGAAGTATGGAATATATCTCTAGGGTTTTTGAAAGATGAGTTGTCTGAGGATGTATTTGATCAATACATTAAAAATATTATACCTCTTTCTTTTGAAAATGATATTATGGTGTTAAAAGTAGCTTCTTCATTTCATAAAGAAACAATAGAAAATATTTATGTTCCTTTACTAGTGGATTCTATTCGCTTTGCTTCACTTGGAAAAGGTGCTACAGTAAAGATTGTTTTAGATAATGGAATTAATGATACAGATTCTCTTGCTACTTCTGATGCTTATTCATCAAATACATATAGAGCAAATATACTTTTTAACCCTAAGTATACTTTTGATACTTTTATTATAGGGCCAAATAATAAATTTGCTTATGCTGCTTCAGAAGCTGTTGCTAATTCTCCTTCTACAAAATATAATCCTCTTTTTATTTATGGAGGGGTAGGGCTTGGAAAAACTCACCTTATGCACGCTATTTCGCAACACATCTTAAAAAAAGAGCCTACAAAAAGGGTTGTTTATGTTTCTAGTGAAAAGTTTACAAATGAATTTATAGACGCCATTAGAAATAATAGTAATATACAGTTTAGAAATAAATATAGAAATGTAGATGTTTTACTTATTGACGATATTCAGTTCCTTGCAGGAAAGACAGAAACACAAGAAGAATTCTTCCATACATTTAATGATCT
The DNA here is from genome assembly GCA_964368185.1 of uncultured Lachnospiraceae bacterium. Lineage (GTDB taxonomy): Bacteria > Bacillota > Clostridia > Eubacteriales > Anaerofustaceae > CAYJAA01. Next base: position 50,821 of record CAYJAA010000003.1, read on the forward strand.
ACATTCTGCAAATAAACAAATTATTATAACTTCTGATAGACCTCCAAGAGAAATCCCTACTTTACAAGATAGGCTTTCTTCAAGGTTTGCCTGGGGTTTAATTTGTGATGTATCTGCTCCAGACTTTGAAACCAGAGTAGCTATATTAAAACAAAAAGCAATGAGTGAAAATTTTATTATCTCAGATGATATTCTTTTTTTCATAGCTGATAATATAAAATCTAATATTAGAGATTTAGAGGGAGTTTTACTTAAAGTTAAAGCTTTAAGTGAATTTAATGATTCTGCTCTAACAATAGATTTCTTAAAAGAACACTTAAAAGATATTATTGTTGTAAATAATAGAAAAATAACTATGGATATAATAGTAAAAGAAATTTGTAGCTATTATAGTATAACTCTTGAGGATATAAAATCTAATAGAAGAATGAAACAAATATCTTATCCAAGACAAATAGCTATGTATTTATGTAGAGAATTAACAGACAACTCTCTTCCTGTAATTGGAGACTTTTTAGGTGGAAGAGATCACTCGACTATAATACATGGACATGATAAAATAAAAAAAGATATGGATAATAATATTAATGTTCAAAAGGAAATAGAAAGATTTATAGATGTTATAACTAGTGGTAAATAGAAAATTTTATTTATTCACATTATATAAACGTCTTATAAGTAACATATAAATGTATTATTAACAAAAGTAAATATTTGAAAGTGTGACTATTTCTAGTTTTTAAGAGTTATCAACGTTATACACACTACTACTATTACTAATACTACTTAATATAATAATATATATTAATACATTTAAAAAAATTTAGTCTTTTAATTAAAGGAGCAATTAAATGAAATTTATAACAGATAAGAAAAGTTTTCAAAATGGTATATCTACTGTAATAATAGCTTGCGCAAGTAAGTCTATTGATACATCTTTAGAAGGAATTTTAATAGAAGCAACAGATGGGAAGTTAAATCTTTACGCTACAAACACAGAAATAAAAATAACTACTTCTATAGAGGCTAATATCATGATAGAGGGAAAAGTTTTAGTTCCTGCTAAAATATTAAATGATATTATAAGAAACTTTAATGAGGGAGATGTAACTTTTGAAGCTTTAGAAAATAATAATATAATTATTTCTTGTTATAACAGTGTATTTAATTTAACCTCTCTAGATCATAATACATTCCCAAATAAAGAATTTTTTAACAGTAATGATTTCGTAAAAATAGAAAATAGTGTTTTAAGAAAAATGATAAAAGAAACTACCTTTTCTTGTGGCCAAAGAGATGGAATAGCGCCAGTTTTATCAGGAGTTTTAATAGAGTGTGATAATGAGTTATTAAAAATGGTAGCAATTGATGGTTTTAGAATGGCTATGAGAGAAGAGCGTTTAAAAGATAGCTTTAATAATAATATAAGATGTATTGTTCCAAGTAAATCTTTAAATGATATATTAAAGATAATGTCTACTTATGAAGAGGATGTATATATTTATATTACTGAAAATAAATTTATAGCAAATATTGGCAAAACACAATTTATATCTAACCTTATTAAAGGAACTTTCCCAGATTATAAAAATATTATTCCTAAAGAAAGTGAAACAATAGTTAAAGTAAATAAAGAAGATTTATTAAAGTCATGTGAGAGAGCTTCTATAATAATAGACGAGGGAAGAAATAATTTAATAAATATGATTTTTGAAGAAAATGAGCTTACTATTAAATCTAATTCTAATATTGGTAAAGTAGTTGAAAGAGTAAATATTTTATTAAATGGAGAAAATATAGATACTTCTTTTAATTCAAGATATTTTATAGATGTGTTGAAAATACTTGAAGATGAAAAAATCTTGATTGAATTTAAAGGCTCTTCTAGTGCTTGTTTAATTAAACCTGTAAACTCTTCAAAATATATATATTTAATAATGCCTGTTAGAGTAGGTTAAAATATCAATAAAAAAGAATGGTGAAAGCCATTCTTTTTTTTATATAATATATATTTTTTTATATATTATATTTTTTTTGTATGTTCTTTTGATATCAAAAGAAAGGG
>CAYJAA010000004.1:0-3092 GCA_964368185.1 uncultured Lachnospiraceae bacterium
CTTTTTCATAAGCATATTTATCATGCATATAATGTATTATGTTCATAGTGTTTACATAAAGCTTACTAAGCCAAGACATATAAGTGTCAAGTCTTTTCATTACATCTTCATAGTTCAGACTTTCCTCATTCATAATATCCATTTTAGGCCCTAGATTTATTTTTGAGTTTTCCTCAACCCCTCCATTTAAAGCCAGTAATAGGAGTTTTGGAAGGTTACATCTTGCCCCGAAAAACTGCATTTGCTTTCCTACTTTTAAAGGAGAAACACAACAAGCAATAGCGTAGTCATCTAAAAAGTCTTTTCTCATAATATCATCATTTTCATACTGAATAGAGTCAGTATCAATACTAACTTTAGCACAAAACTTTTTAAAATTATAAGGCAAATTCTCAGACCATAAAATCGTCATATTTGGTTCAGGGCTAGAGCCTAGAGTATATAAAGTGTTTAAATATCTAAAAGAAGTTTTTGTTACAAGAGGTTTTTTCTCAGTGCTAATTCCACCAAGACTTTCTGTTATCCACATTGGATCCCCACCAAACAAGTCGTTATAGTCTGGGGTTCTAAGGTGGCGAGCCATTCTAAGCTTCATAATAAAATCATCAATGATTTCTTGAGCTTCACTTTCTGTTAATACTCCACTTTTAATATCTCTTTCAATATAAATATCAAGAAAAGTGCTAGTTCTTCCAAGACTCATAGCAGCTCCATTTTGTTCTTTAATAGAAGCAAGATAAGCAAAGTATAGCCACTGGACAGCTTCTTTTGCATTTTTTGCAGGAGCAGATATGTCATGACCATACATATTTGCCATTTCTTTTAATTTATGTAAAAAGCTAATTTGTTGAAATAATTCTTCACTTAGTCTTATACTATCTACATCCATTGCCTCAAGGGAAATTTTATCTTTATCCTCTTGTTTCTTTTCAATTAGCTTGTCCACTCCATACAAAGCTACTCTTCTATAGTCGCCTATAATTCTACCTCTACCATAAGCGTCAGGTAGCCCAGTAATAATACCGGTTTTTCTAGCTTTTTTCATCTCATCACTATAAACTCTAAAAACACCATCGTTGTGAGATGTTCTATATGTAAAGCTATTTTCTATATTTTCCCCAAGTTTATATCCATAAGCCTCACAGGCTTGTCTTGCCATTCTAATTCCACCAAAAGGATTTACTCCTCTTTTTAGAGGTCTATTTGTTTGTAGCCCTACAATAATTTCTTCTTCTTTATCTAAATACCCAGGGGCATAACTAGTTAGAGAAGACACAGTAGAGGTGTCAATATCTAAAACTCCACCAAATTCTTTTTCTACTTGAAATAAGTTACTAAGTCTATCATTTAATCTTTTTGTACGAGGTGTTTCTTTTTCTAAAAAACTATCGTCTCCCTCATATAATGTATAGTTATCTTTAATGAAATCTCTAACATTTATTTCATCTTTCCAGTTATCACCTAAAAAACCATTCCATGCTTTATTTTTCATAATTTTTATAATCCTCCTAAATAAAAAAGGGCAAGCCTATATAAAATAGGGTTGCCCAGGCGTACGGCTTATAAAATTAGTCCACTTCCTTGTGGTACCCCACATTAACGCCAGTAATGAACTGTTTGTTTAAGTATAAAGCATTGCTAGTCTTTTGTCAATGATTTAATCGCAGTTACAACCATCAGTGGACACATTTGATGGGAAAAATGTTGGGAAAGATGTAAGATCTTCATTTAAGAATGTTTCACAGAAGTCTGGTTCACAAGGATCATCACACTCTTCATCTGGGATATCGCAAAAACCGAAAGTTGGGATTTTAAGCTGTACTGGAGAGATAGCATCAACGATTATGAAAAATCCTAAAGTCATAATCAGTTTATCCCCACAAATTTTTGTAGCACAGCCAGTTTCAACATAACTTTCTGCATAAGGGGTAAATCTTCCTTGTCTTACAAATTCTCTTGGTAGTTCAAAAGTAGGATTTACAGGAATTCTAAGTAAATTATCTTTTTGTACTACTCCATTACAAATTGGTCTAGCCTCTACAGTAACTGTAGTGTTATCGTAGTTTCTTCTTAAAACTGCATAAATTGGAACACCAACTACTGCATTTAATTTAGCATGACACTGGTCAATTTCTGTAAAGTATGGTTTGCACTCATATGGTTCTACTTGTGCTGCTCCAAATTCAGCATAAAGGAATGTATACTCATCAATATCACCACAAACTTCAATCGCAAATTCAATACTTTCTAAACATTCTCTTTTACTACAAGAATCGTAAACTTTATTTACAAGTAAACAATCTATGCATCTTTTATTGTCGCTCATTTTTTTCTCCTCCATTATATAACCTTTGTATTATATATAGTTTATATAACTATTACAGTTATATATTATGCTCCTTAGTGGGATTGTGTTACATAAAGTATAAAAGGTAAAATAAATTTATATAACTACTCTTTTAATATTTACTATTATGTTATATAATAAGCTGTTAGATAAAAAAGTTATTGAGGGGATTTATGAAAAGTTATAAAGAATATATATTTAAAAATATTTTAAGAGATATAGAAAAACCTGCTAGATATACAGGGGGAGAATTTAATAGTCAAGTGGTTAAGGAAGATGCAGATGTTACTTTTGCTTTTGCCTTTGCTGATACTTATGAAATAGGTATGAGTCATCTTGGAATGAAAATATTATATGAAGTTTTAAATAATGAAGAGGGGGTTATGTGTGAGAGGGTTTTTGCTCCAACTAGTGATATGTCAACTCTTTTAAGAAAACATAATATCCCCCTTGTTACACTAGAGAGTATGTCTTCTATTAAAGACTTTGATTTTTTAGGCTTTACTATTCAGTACGAAATGAGCCTTACCACTACTTTAATGATGTTAGATTTAGGAGGCATTCCCTTTTATTCGAAGGATAGAAAAAAAGAAGATCCTATTGTAATTTGTGGAGGACCTTGTACTTATAACCCAGCGCCTTATGAAAAGTTTTTTGATCTTGTTTTAATGGGAGAAGGGGAGGAAATGCTCCCAAGGTTAATGGATATATATAAAGAAGTAGGAAAAAACAAAGAAGAGTTTTT
>CAYJAA010000004.1:3102-26725 GCA_964368185.1 uncultured Lachnospiraceae bacterium
TTTTTAATAAAAGCTAGTGAGGTAGAAGGGGTATATGTTCCAAATGTTCCGTCTCTAATAAAGGACTACATAAAAAAAGCAATTATCAAAGATATGAACAATGTTTATACTATAAAAAAACCTATTGTTCCTTATGTTAGCCCTGCTCATGATAGAGTTAGTTTAGAAATTATGAGAGGGTGTATGAGAGGGTGTAGATTTTGTCAAGCAGGAATGATTTATAGACCAACTAGATTTAAAAGCTTAGAAACCTTAAAAAAAGAAGCAGACACTTTAATTAAAAGCACAGGTTATGAGGAAATATCTCTGTCTAGCCTTAGCACTACAGATCACCCTTATTGTATGGATATTACAAAATATATCGTAGAGGAATATAAAAGTAAATATGTAAACTTATCTCTTCCGTCCCTTAGAATGGACAGCTTTAGCTTAAACCTTGCAAAGGAAGTTTCTAGCTTAAAAAAATCTAGTATGACCTTTGCCCCTGAAGCAGGAAGCCAAAGAATGCGAGATGTTATTAATAAAAATCTTACAAAAGAAGATATTTTGTCAACTATAAAGAAAGTTTATGAGGGAGGAAACTCTAAAATTAAACTTTACTTTATGATAGGTCTTCCTTATGAAACTATGGAAGACATTAAAGCGATAAGTGACCTTTGTAATGATATAGTTAAGGTTTATTATTCTATAGAAAAGCCAAAAAGACCAAAACCTTTTGCCCTTACTCTTAGTACCTCTTGTTTTGTTCCAAAAGCTTTTACCCCGTTTCAGTGGGCAAAGCAAAATACAATAGAAGAGTTTATGGAAAAGCAAAAATATTTAAAATCAATTTTACCAAAGAATGTAAAATATAATTATCACGAAGCAAAATTATCTGTTTTAGAAGGAGCTTTTTCAAGAGGTGGAACTGAGCTTAATGAAGTTCTTGTAAAAGCATATGAAAAAGGGTGCACCTTTGATTCTTGGTATGAGCACTTTGACTATGAAAAGTGGCAAGAAGCCTTTTTAGAGTGTGGAATAAATTTAGAAGAGTACGCCTCAAGAGAGTTTTCTTTTAGCGAAGAGTTTCCATGGGACTTTGTGGATATTGGTGTAGATAAAGACTTTTTACTTGGAGAAAATATAAAAGCAAAAAAAAGCGTAACAACAAAAGGGTGTAATGAGAAATGTAGCCAGTGTGGTATAAGAAGAAGATTTGGAAGGTGTGAACTGAATGAAGTATAGAATTGAATATGAAAAAAAAGACGCCCTTGCTTTTATATCGCAGTTAGATGTTCAAAAAACATTTCAAAGAGCATTTAGAAGATGCGATATAAAACTAGCTTTTTCAAATGGGTTTAACCCTCATCCTAAAATCCAATACTCACCACCAATTCCCCTATTTTCTACTTCTTATAGTGAATATATGGATGTTGCTCTTATTGAAGATATAAAAGTAGAGGCATTAAAAGAAAAACTAAACTTTGCCCTACCTATTAATATGCAAATCCTTTCAGTAGAAAAAATAAAGGAAGATGACAAAGGTTTATCTATGGTGATGGAGGGAGCTGTTTATAAGATAGAGATTTCTTTTGATGGTGATATAGAAAAGCTAAAAGAAGATATTGAAAAAGTGATGGGTAAAGATGAAATTTTTGTAGATAAAGTTAACAAAAAAGGCAAGGTAAATAGGATTGATATAAAACCTAGAATTAAAAAACTAGAGGTATTTACTGAAGAGGATAGTCTTTTTATAGAAGGTAATCTTTCTTTAGTCCCTGGGGAAATATTAAGCCCTTCTCTTTTAATAGAGGCTTTAAAAGAAAATGTAGATTTAGAGGAAGAGATAAAAATTATTCAAATTACAAAGATAAAAACAATAATTACAGGAAAATAATATATAAAAAATAAAAGGAAGAAAGTAATTTATCATATAATTAGTGAAATAAATAAAAAGCTATGTTATAATATAGGGATAAATAAACTAGGTGGAGGAAAAGTATGATTTCAGCAGGAGATTTTAAAAAGAATGTAACCTTTGAAATAGATGGAGAAGTATTTTCTATTATAGAATTTCAACATGTAAAACCAGGAAAGGGTAGTGCTTTTGTTAGAACGAAGCTTAAAAATATCAAAACAGGGGCGACAATAGATAGAAGTTTTAACCCAACAGAGAAATACCCAAAAGCAGAAATTCAAACAAAAGATATGCAATATTTATATAATGACGCAGACTTATATTACTTTATGGATATGGAATCTTATGAGCAAATTCCTTTAAATTATTCTCAAGTAGAAGAGGCGATTGTTTACTTAAAAGAAAATGATAATGCTACAATAAAGTTTCACAATGGAGAGGCTTTTAGCGTTGCGCCACCTCTTTTTGTAGAACTTGAAATTACTGAAACAGAACCAGGCTTTAAAGGTGATACAGCCCAAGGAGCTACAAAACCAGCAGTTGTTGAAACTGGAGCAACAGTAATGGTTCCCCTTTTCGTAGAGCAAGGTCAAACAATTAGGATTGACACTAGAACCGGGGATTATATGGAAAGAGTTTAATTAAATAATAAAGAAACTTTATAGTTTTAAAAAAAGGAATGCTAAAAGCCATTCCTTTTTTTATATAATCTTTTCTTTATAAAAAAATAATTATTCTTTTGATATTAAAAGAAGAAAAAACTTCCCTTTTTTGGAAAAAGGGGGAGTGAAAGCCTGTTATATTTGCCGTAAATATTAAGCTGACGGAAATTCCCTCAGGGTAATGTTGGGCTTTGCTTTTTATAAAATAAAAAGCATCATACTTACTGCTTATATACTGTTATTAATAAAGTGGCATTATAGTCTAAAGTAAAACTGCCACTATTAATTTAGGGGGTGATAGTTTGTTTCTTTACTAGTAGCCCTATATAGGAGGTAGACATATAATAACTCCTCAAAAATAGGAAAAATATAGCTTATATAAAAAAAGGAGGATAGTTTCTCTTTCATTAAAAAAACAGCAGGCTTTAAAACCTGCTGTTTACTAACTAACCCCCACTGCAAAAGCAATGGCGTATTTTTTTTCCTGGGAAATAGAGACAAGTATCTCCTTAATAGAAAGGTTTAATGCAATCTTTTTTGCATTTCCATGAAGAAGAATGTAGGGAGCATTATCTTTTTTTATGATTTCAATATCTTTAAAATGGATTTTATCAAACCCACTTTTTAAAACTTTCATAGTAGCTTCTTTTGTGCAGAAATATCCCGCTACTGTTTGAGGGGAATAGTTTACTTTTTCAAAGTAATTAATTTCATTTGTAGTAAAAACTTTATTTATGAAATTATCATTATCTTTTTTTAGTATTTTTTCCATTCGCTTAACTTCTAATATGTCAACCCCATTTGATATTACATTCATCATATTCCAATCACCTATCTTTTTATACAACAAAAAACCTTACAATCTGCAAGGTTTTACAATTGTATATTATAAAAATTAACCTACTGCGTTTACTTTTTTAGCTAAGTTTGATTTTTTTCTATTAGCAACATTTTTATGAATAATACCTTTGCTTGCAGCCATGTCGAATTTTTTACTTGCTAGTTTGTATGCATCAATTGCTTTTTCTTTATCGCCAGAAACTAAAGCTTCTTCAAATGCTTTTTCTGTTGTTTTTAAGTTAGTTTTAACATTCTTATTTCTAAGTCTGCTTTTTTCATTTGTTTTAGCTCTTTTGATTGCGGATTTAATATTTGCCACTTTAACTACCTCCATAATTTTTGTGCAAGGATTATTTTAACACCTTATTAAGAAATAATCAAGGAAAATAAGAAAAATATTTATATTTATTTAACAAATATACCCTAAAATAGGGCTTATATTTCCACATATGAGAATATAAGCCTTATAGTCCTTATTTTTTTTCAATATCTTATTATATTGAATGAAGTTTTAAAATATGTACATAATAAATTGTAAATATATTATAAGGAAGTTTGGATGAATAAAAATTATATACAAGTTGCAGATGAAATTATAAATAGTTTAAAGGAAGAAGACTATAGCCTAGAAATTAATAATGTTAAAGACATTAAGATTACAAAATTTAATGTTTTCAAAAATGATGAAACTTATTTAACTTATGATTTTTCTATAGATAATTTTAGTAAAGAAAAGTTGTATAAGCTTATTATTAATGACTTAAGAGAATTAGTAGGTAGTGAAGATTTAAAAAATACTCTTATAGTTGGTCTTGGAAACGAAAAAATTTCAGTAGATAGGATAGGCAGTTTAGTTTGTGATAAAATTATTCCTATTTCTTCTGGGACTGTTGATAAAGGTATTTTAAAAAAGTTAAATAAAGTAAAGATTTTAACTCCAAAGGTCGCGGGCACAACAGGAATGGAAAGTTCTTTTATTTGTGAAGTGGTAGCAAAAAAAACATCTCCTACCCTTATAATTTTAATAGATAGTTTATTAACTGAAGATATTAACAGGGTATATTCAAGTATCCAAATAAGTAATTGTAGCTTAAAGGTAAACAAAAAACAAGACAGATATATATCTAAACCTTACAAGGTGATATCCATTGGTCTTAGCACTATGATTAGCTATAAAGATATATCTAAAACTTCTGAGGATAATAAACAGCTATATTTGACACTAAAGGATTTAGACTTATATAATGAAAAAATAAGCGAATTTTTAGCTTATATATTAAATTCTTTTATTAATGAAAATTTAAGGGGAGTAGTATTTTGAAAAAAACAATTAATATTTTTTCTTTTTTGTGGGTATTATTTTTAATATTATTTAGTATGCAAAGTCAGGTTTATGCTGATAGTAACTTAGGAAAGACTAGTTTTTTACAGTCTATATTAGAAAGTCAGCTTCCTATCTTAGATCAAGGAAGCGAAATAGAAATAAGTGTAGAAGACTTAGAAAGTGATATGGAAGAAGGGGGGAGTGAAAACTTAACATTTGCATCTAAGCCTATGAATACTTCAAACAAAGTGACTACCATGACAGAGGAACCTTTAGTTTTGATTTATCACACCCATGCCTCAGAAGCATATATTGATACGGCTGATGAGGGTTCTTATAGAACTGTGGATACAAATAAAAACATGGTAGCAATTGGGGAGAGAATGAAAGAAGTTTTAGAAAGTGAATATGGAATTAAAGTAATCCATGACACATCCTTACATGATGTTCCAAGTTATAATAATTCTTATACTAACTCTCTTGCTTCAGCACAAAAGATATTAGAAGAAAACCCTAGTATCAAATATGTTTTTGATTTGCATAGAGATGGGGTTTCTAACACAGAAAGTGCTATAGCAAAATATCAAGCAACTATGGGAAGTGTAGATGTATCAAAGGTGATGATGGTTTTAGGTCTTAATCACGAAAATTCAAACTTTAATGTTGCTTTTGCAAATACTATTGAGGACACATTTGATGAGATGTATCCAGGCTTATGCCTTCCTACTGTAAAGAGGGAGGAGTATAAATATAATCAGTTTTTATCTAATAATGCAGTATTAATGGAGGTAGGGAGTAATCTAATTACTTTTAAAGAAGCTGAGATAACAGCCTCTTATATTGGTCATGTTGTAGGGAATATTATTAGTGAGGATGTAAAAAAGGAGTAGGGAGATGAAAACTTTTTTTAAATATATATTTTTAATTTCAGTTGTGCTTTTTATTTTTTCTTTTGGAAGTTATAAACTTATTAATATTTATATAAGTTCTTATTCTAAGGTTGATGTTATTTCCCTTTTACAAAGTGAAGAAGAAAAGACAACATTCTTTTCACTGGAGGAGATTTTAAGAAAAATAAAATAGATATATTTTTTACTAGTATTAATATAAAAAAAGAAGGAATAATAACTTTATTCCTTCTTTTCCTTAAACCCGATATGTATTGCTTTAGTTGGACACTCACTTACACACTCATAACATCTAATACATTCACTCATGTGATGGCTCTTATATGGGCTTACTTTCATTTTACATATACTAGAACATTTTTTACAGCTTATACATTTTTCGCTAACATGTAGATTTAAAAAACTATATTTATTAAACATAGCGTATATTGCTCCAAGGGGGCATAAATATTTACAAAAGAATCTATATAAGAATATACAAAAAAGTGTAATGATAAAAGCAATGCTAAGCTTAAAATAAAAAAGGTTTCCCACTAAAGAACTTAAATCTTCATTTTTTAAGATCAGAGGGATTCCTGCAAATATTGTTCCACTAGGACAGATAAATTTGCAAAAATAAGGATCAGCATATTCATAAGCATCTACAATAAATGTAGAGGCTAAAAATACGATGAAAAATAAAATTAAATATTTTGTATATTTAAGAAAGTGATATTTTTCACTTTCGATTATTTTCTTTGATTTTATTTTATAAAGCAAGTCTTGGAAAAGACCAAATGGGCAAATAAAACCGCAAATAAATCTTCCAAGAGATATAGAAAATAAAAATAGCATCCCAAGGACATAAAAGGATATTTTGTATTTTTTATCTCCCCCAAAGGTTTGCAAGGCTCCAATAGGGCAGGCAAAGGCACTTGAAGGGCAAGAATAACAATTAAGCCCAGGAGCACAAACTATTTTTAGCTCACCTCTATAAATATTTCCACTTAGAAAGTTGAAAATAAAAGGATTTTGCATAAAAGCAAATAATATCTGAATTATTTTTCTTTTTAATTTATCCAATGCCTATACACTCCAAACATATTGTTATAGCCTTGTTTAATAGACTAAGAGCTTCCCCTTTGCTAAGACCAATGTATATAAATAAAAATGACAAAAGAAGAAAAAATATTCCTACATGTTCTTTTTTCATAAACCAAGTCCTTAAAACAAGTTTTCTTTTATATTTGAATACATTACAACGAAGGTTTCAGTTGTTCCAAATTCTTGTACTTTTTCTAAAAGTTTAGCAAGGTGTCTTGTTGATTCTACAAAAGCTTTAACAACTAAGGAATACTGTCCTGTTACATAATAATATTCGTTAATTTCAGGAGATATTTTTGCAAAATCTTCAAAAGCTCCATATTTACTTGCAGGCATATCTACATTAATAAAAACAGAGATATTTTGACCTAGCTTGTTTCTGTCTAAAGTTGCTTTATAAGATGTTATTATTCCGCAGCTTTCTAACCTCTTTACCCTGTCTGCAACAGCAGGGGCAGATAGTCCTAACTTTCTAGCTAATTCTTTCATAGTAATTCTTGCATCATAGTTTAAAATTTCTAAAATTTTCATATCTATTGAATCTATTTTATCTGCCATAACACACCTCGAATTAAATAAATATTATTTTACTATCAGTAAGGATTTTTTAAGTTATAAATATATTTTCTTTTATAAAAAAAGCTTACTTGATAATATATGTTTATTATATAATATTTTTTTTCATATTTCTACTTTTTTATTAAATTGATTTGCTAAGTATAAATAAAATAATTTCTCTCCTCACCCTTTTAATTAAATTCCTTATCAAATATATCTTTATATTAATTTTCGTGATATAATGTAGCGTAATATGCGCCCATAGCTCAGCTGGATAGAGCAAACGGCTTCGAACCGTTTGGCAGGGGTTCAAGTCCTCTTGGGCGTACCAAAAAAATAATAACTCTTAAATGCATGTAGTAATAAAGCTATGTGCATTATTTTTTTCTTATAAATAAACAAAGGAGATATTAAAGGCTTTTAGGAAATATAAAACCCTGTAGGGCTTTTACCTTCTCTAAGGTTTAAAAGGATTATTTTTTTAATAGGTTATAAACTTATTATCTTGACAAAGCTATAAAGATGTGATAACATCGTTATGAAAAATATATGCGTTATGTGAGGTAGGGAAAATTGAGTTACTCATCAAAGCTCACTAAAGAGAGAATATTAAGCTGTGCAAAAGAAGAGTTTTTAAAAAATGGCTTTTCTAATGCAAGTCTAAGAGAAATCGCAACAAAAGCAAAGGCTACAACAGGGGCTGTTTACAATCATTTTAAGAGTAAAGAGGACTTATTTGAAAATGTCGTAGGGGACTTTGCAAGTAAACTTCTTAAATTATATAAAGACGCTCATGATAAATCAGAAAGTGAGTATGACTTTGAGAGTGCTGATATTAGCGAAAATATGGGAAAGGGCACCAGTTTAATTTTGGAATATCTATATTCAGACTTTGAACTTTCGAAATTATTATTTTGCTCTTCAGCTGGAACAAAATATGAAAAATTCGTGGATGAGCTTATTGAAATAGAGGAAAATGCCTCTTTTGTATTCATGGAAAATGATAACTTTAAACCTACAAAGATAAATAAATTTTTCCTTCATGTAATTTCAACTTCAGGAATAAATAATATGCTAGAAGCTATTCACCACGATTTAAGTAGGGAAGAAGCTTTTGAATATATAGGTAAAATCCAGAAATTTTACTATGCTGGGACAAAAGATATACTTAATGGTTAAATTAGTTTTTTTTAATATTGGGGTAAAAGCCCCGATATTTTTTGAAAATTGAGTTAGTGAAAACTAACTAAAAATGCAAAAAATATAAAGGAGATTTTTATGAAAAAACAAAAAGAAAAATCACTATTACAAAGGCTATATGCCTATGGAGGAAGTTATAAACATCTTACAACCCTGGGGATGATTTTATCAGGGATAAGTGCAGTTATGTCCCTTCTTCCTATTATATTTATTTACAAAGGGGTAATAGAAATCATTTCGATTTATCCAAATATCACACTTACCTCAAGTATTATTACAAATGCTTGGCTTACAGTTGCATTTTCTATAGGGGCAATGCTTGTGTATTTAACTGCTCTTATGTGCACTCATATTGCAGCATATAGAATTGCGAAAAATATGAGAAAGAAATCCCTTAATCATATAATGACTTTGCCACTGGGATTTTTTAGTAATATGGGAAGTGGTAAACTACGTAGGATTATTAACGATAGTGCTGGTGCAACGGAAACATATCTCGCTCACCAGCTTCCTGATTTAATAGGAGCATACACAACGCCAATAGTAGTCCTTTTCGTGTTATTAGTATTTGATTGGAGACTTGGGCTTATTAGTCTTATTCCTATTATTTTAGCGACAGCTTCTATGATGTCAGGGATGGGACCTGATCAACCACAAAGGATAGAAGAATACCAATCAGCCCTTGAAAATATGAACAATGAAGCTACAGAATATGTAAGAGGAATTCCAGTAGTAAAAACATTTAATCAGTCTGTATTTTCTTTTGAGAGTTTTCATGGGGTAATAAATAGATATAAAAAATATGTATCTGCTTATTCATATCGTATGAGAATGCCTATGACAATGTTTCAAGTTTTCCTTGCAAGCACACCTATATTTTTAGTGTTGTCTTCGATTTTTATGATTAGCGGTCAAAGTGATATGAAAAGTTTCTTTTTAAGCTTTTTCTTCTATTTAATTTTTACACCTATTGCATCTATTATGATGATGAAAATTATGTGGGTAATGCAACACTCAATGCTTGCTAGTGACGCCCTGAGTCGTATAGATAGTTTATTAAAGGAAAAGCCACTTACAAAACCAGCTGAGGCTAAAAAGCCACAAAATTCTAATATAAAGATTAGTAATATATCTTTCACATATCCAAAGACTGATAAAATGGCAGTAGACAATGTAAGTATTAATATTAAACAAGGGCAAACAGTTGCTTTTGTAGGGCCTTCTGGAGGAGGGAAAACCACTCTAGCTACTTTAATTCCAAGATTTTGGGATGTAGATAAGGGAAGTGTTGAAATTGGGGGTGTTGATGTTCGAAACATTGACAATGAAGAACTTATGAAAAATATATCCTTTGTTTTCCAAAACACAAACCTTTATAAAGCTAGCATTTTAGATAATCTTCGTGAGGGTAGACCTGGTGCAACAATTGAGGAAGTAAATAGAGCCTTAAAAGCAGCAAGGTGTGAAGATATTATCAAAAAACTTCCAAATGGGGTGGAGACTATTTATGGAACTAAGGGTGTATATTTATCAGGAGGTGAAGCACAAAGAATTGCACTAGCTAGAGCAATACTTCGTGACGCTCCAATAATATTACTTGATGAAGCAACAGCTTTTGCAGATCCTGAAAATGAACATAAAATCCAGCTTGCTTTTGATGAGCTTACTAAGGGAAAAACAGTTTTAATGATTGCCCATAGGTTATCTACAATCAAAAACGCTGATATGATTTATGTTATCGAAGGTGGAAAAGTTAAAGAAGAAGGAACACATAAACAGCTTATTGAACAAGGTGGACTATATAGTGAAATGTGGAGAGAATACAATCAAGCATTTCTTTGGAATGAGAAAACATTAGAGGAGGTAGGAGTATAATGAAAAAATATTTACAAAAAACTTTCGCATTAACACAAATGGGTAGCAGGGAACTTTTAAAAGCTAGCATTATAACCATATTTATCAATATTGTAATTATGGCTGTTAGTGGAATCACTTATTATTTTATACAAGATACATTAATGCCAATTTTACAGGGAGTAGCTCCTATTTACACAGTTTTTATGTATATAGCTTATGGGCTTTTTATCTTATTTTTATTAGGAGTATTATATTATTTTCAGTATAATTTCTGCTATATATCAGCCTATGATGAAAGTGCAAATATGAGGATTTCCCTTGCAGAAACACTTCGCAGACTTCCCCTTTCCTTTTTTGGGAAAAAAGATTTATCAGATTTGACCACAACTATTATGGGGGATGTAACTATGATGGAAAATGCATTTTCCCACTTTATCCCTGGGTTTATAGGCTCTATAATCTCAACGATTATTATGGGATGTGGTATGTTTATATTTGATTGGCGCTTAGCCCTTTCACTTACTTGGGTAATTCCTATTTCATTTTTAATGTGTATAACAAGCAAAAAACTTCAAGACTATTTTTTATTAAAAACAAAGGCTATACAGCTTACATATCTTGATAAAATTCAAGAGTGCCTTGAGAATGTTAAGGATATTAAAGCAAACAATAGAGAAAAGGCTCACCTTGATATTATGGATACTCACTTTGAAAACCACGAAAAAGCTAATATTAAATCAGAGTTTATAACAGGGACATTTGTCAATTTAGCTCAAATGATACTAAAGGTTGGAGTTGCTACGACTATGATAGTTGGGGTTACACTGCTTTCTACAGGAGAAGTTTCTCTTCTTACCTTTTTAGTATTTCTAATGATAGCTTCAAGAATATATGAACCTCTTGCAGGAGCCCTGGTAAACCTTGCAGGGATATTTATCACTTTAAAAAGTGTTGAGCGTATGAAAGAATTTAATAACACAAAAATTCAGCTTGGGAAAGAAAATATGTCACCAAAAGGATATGATATAAACTTTGAGAACGTAAAGTTTAGTTATGATACAAGTGAGACAGTATTAAATGGGGTTTCTTTTACAGCAAAACAAGGGGAGGTTACTGCTCTTGTAGGGCCTTCTGGAGGTGGTAAAAGTACAGCAATGAAACTAGCTGCAAGATTTTGGGATATACAAGAAGGTAAAATCACAATAGGAAGTGAAGATGTAAATAAAATAGAGCCAGAAACACTTCTTAATGAAATATCAATTGTATTTCAAGATGTAATATTATTTAATAACTCAGTAATGGAAAATATTCGAATAGGAAGAAAAGGAGCAAAGGATGAAGACGTTATAAATGCTGCAAAAAATGCTCAGTGCCACGAGTTTATTATGAGTCTTCCAAAAGGGTATGACACCCTTATTGGAGAAAATGGGTCTAAACTTTCAGGGGGTGAGCGTCAAAGACTATCTATTGCAAGAGCTCTTTTAAAAGATGCCCCTATAGTTTTACTTGATGAGGCAACATCTTCTCTTGATATTCAAAACGAAAGCGCTGTTCAAAAAGCTATTGCAAGACTAACAAAAGACAAAACTGTTATTGTAATTGCTCATAGGATGAGAACTATTGCTGGAGCAAATAAAATTGTACTACTTAAAGAAGGTAAAGTTAGGGCTGAGGGAACTCATAACCAGCTACTTGAAAAATCTAGAGATTATGAAAATATGATTAGGCTACAAACTGAAAGTATGAACTGGGTTTTATCATAAAAAAAATATTATAATAAAAAGGAGCTTTTTGGGAACTGACTTTTTAAGACATTTAGCTAAAGTGTTACTAGGTGTAAGAAAAGATTTAAAGTTCCCTTAAAGTAGCCTTTTACTAAATTAATAAGGAGGTATAAAGATGGGAAAAAATCAATTTCTATCCCAAGCAAAAAAATTTTTAATCCAAACATATGGGGCTGAAAAAGGCAAGGTTATTCTAGCTTCAGCTTTTGAGAGGTTTGAAGAATTATGCACAGAAAACATAGATGAGGCAAAGGCTATGCACAGCCATACTCATGTAAAAATATACCCTTGTATAGCTGTTCTTGATGGACAAATTAAAAATGGAGTATCAAGAGAAGATTACCTTGATTTTAACTTTAAATTTATTGAGTGGAGAAGCTACAAGGGGGCAAAAATAGTAGCTAAAATTATGAAAATACCAGGTATTTATAAGAAAATGCCTGTTATGTTTGGAAATATGACAAAGAAAAAATTTGGTGTCAAACAAAACTTTGATGCTAACTTTCATGAAATATCTCCAAAGGAAATGCGTTTTGACATGACAAAATGTCCATATGCTGATATTTGTAGTAAGTATGGATATCCAGAAATTACAAAAGCTTTTTGTAGAGGGGATGATATTGTATATGGAAATATGCACCCAAAACTTATTTGGGGCAGAACAAAGACCATAGGTGATGGGGATGATATTTGCGATTTTAAATTAAGTGTGGAGAAATAAAATATGATTATTTTTATAGTGTTAAGTCTTATTTTTTGCCTTGGGTTTACAGTAGCAATATATTTTGCTTCTAAAGATCCAAAAGATGGGATATTCCTTGCAAGCTTTTATGTTGAGGGAAAGGGAAAACTTGTAGACTTTATAGCAAAGAAAATACTTGCAAAAAAAGGATTTTTTACACTTCCTTTTGATAGTGAAGAGTCTATTAAAGAAAGATTATCAAAAGACTTTGAGGTTGAATTTTTTGGATGCCCAGGAGCACTAATTTATTTTTGCGCAAGAAAGGTAAGGTGATAATTATGAGTATTAAAAAACTAAGTGGTGTCCCAGACACTTTATTTATTCCATTAATGTCAAGGATATATATTTCAAAGAGATTTCCAGAATATTTTTATGATGAAAAGGCTTTGAGTCTACAGACTGTTATACCCCAAAATATCATTACAGAAAAAAGTAGTGAATATTCTATGATAGGTTCAGCCTCAAGGGCTGTTAATATGGACAAAATCGTAACTGAGTTTGCTGGAAAAAAGGCTAAGGTTAATGTAGTTTGTATAGGTTGTGGCCTTGAGACAATGGCTTTTAGGTTAAAAGAGTTAGGAAACAAAGCACACTTTTATGAAGTTGATTTTCCCTTGGTTATTGAAAATAGAAAGATAGTTTTAGGGGTGCTTCCAAATGAAACTTTAATTGTGGGGAACGCTAATGACCTCGATTTTTATCAGTATATGGACTGTAATATTCCTACGATTTTCGTTGTAGCAGGGGTGTTTCAGTACTTTAAGGAACATGAGGTCTTAGCTTTTATTTCAAAGCTTCAAAAGCAGTTTAAAGAGGCTGAAATTCTTTTTGATGCAGTTGATGAATTTGGTGTAAGATATGCACAGAAGTATGTTAAAAAGACAGGTAACAAAGAAGCCATGCTGTATTTTTATGTAAATGAGCCTAAAGAGTTTGCTGATAAGGCAAATATGGAGCTTATATCCGCAAATGGATTTTATGAGAACATTTCAAAACAGCTTTATAAAAAGCTAAAAATATACACTAAAATTGCTACAAAAATAGCTGATAGTAAAATGCACGCTATGATACTAAGATTTAAGCTGAACAGGGAATAAGTATGAAAAATATAAAACGCTAAAAATAATTTTAATTATAATAATAGGAATTATCTTAACAATATTTCCTTTAAAGACAATCAGTGGGATAGACTTTTACTATGGGGAGTAGTGAGAGTTATGTCTATTGACAAATGTGGATACATATTCACCTAGAGAAAAGCAAAAGTAAATCTTAACAGGAAAAGGGGTTGATATTATGATAAAAGTAGAAAATTTGAAAAAAGAAGAACTTGCTAAAATAGGAAAATCAATAGGGGAGGCCTTTATGGGTCAGCCTGGGGTTTTAGTTGAAGGCTTTAATCAAAGGGATGGGATAGCTTATTTTTCTGTCCTTACTGAGATTTGCTATAATAGTGGGTGTTTGTATAGCACCTAAAATAAACACGAAGGCTTTGTAGCATACTGGACAAAAAATAACAAACCTTCCCTTAAACATCAAGTTTCTATGCTTTTTAAACTTTTAACAAGGGTGAAACTAAGGGCTTTAATTTCACTTGTGAGGGCAATAAAAGGCTGGAGAGGTTATGAGGGAACTTATAAGAAAGAAAAAAATTATGTAGCTATATTTATGCTTGTTGTTCTAAGAGAATATCAAGGAAAGGGACATATGAGAACACTTCTATCACAGCCCTTTGCTTTAGCAAAAGAGAAAAATATCCCTTGTTTACTTGATACTGACGCAAAAATCAAAGGAAAAAAATACGAAAAGTGTGGTATGAAAATAGTAAAACAAATGTCTGGTGAGGATATAACTATGTATGTACTAAGATATAATTAAGGGATTTTTTAATTTAAAAGTAAGATAAATAATAAAAATAAAGGCTTTACTGGTGTTTTCTCAGTGAAGCCTTTTTTTTAAATAAATCAACAGGGAAAATATAAGCTAGCAAAAATTAAATAGGCAATTATAGGAAGAAATTATAAGGTTATATTGTATAATGTAATATATATTTTAAATTATAGAGGTGGTAGATGTATTTTGAGTATGGAAAAAAAGAAATAGATTACTTAAAGAAAAAAGATAAAAAACTAGGGCAAGCAATTGATAAAATAGGTATGTTAAAGCGCCCCATAGATTCAGATATATTTACAGCAATAATAAGGGCAATAATAGGTCAGCAAATTTCAAGGCAAGGAAGAGAAACTGTATTTAAGAAAATAAAAGAGGGTCTTAATGGAATATCTCCACAAAGCCTTAATGCCTTAACAATTGAGGAAATACAGGCCTTTGGAACGACTTTTAAAAAGGCTGAATATATTAAAGACTTTGCAGAGAAAGTTTATTTAAATGAATTATCCTTAGAAAAGTTATATGCCCTTAGTGATGAAGAAGTAATTGAACAGCTTTGTAAAATCAAAGGTATTGGTGTATGGACATCGGAAATGCTACTTGCAAGTGCACTTAAAAGGGAAGACATCTTTAGCTATGGGGATATAGCAATTCACCGTGGACTTCGCATGTTATATCGTCATAAAGAGGTTACAAAAGAAATGTTTCAAAGATATAAAAAGAGGTATTCTCCTTATGGGACAACGGCAAGTGTGTATTTATGGGCTATTGCAGCAGGAGCAATTCCAGGTCTTATAGATCCAAAAAGTCAAAAAATTATTAAAAAAGAATCTAGTTCAAACATTGACTATTTTTAAAAGTAAAGGCAAATAGGTGGTAAGATATGTATAAAAGAGAAGTAGAAATAAGAAAAGAGTTGTTTGATCTTTGTGAAGAAGATTTTAAAAAATTTGCTTTATCTTTAATTCCTGGTTGCGATAATCTCATTGGTGTTAGAATTCCAAAGATACGAAAAATAGCTAAAAAAATCGTGAGGGAAAACCCTATAGATTTTCTTGAAAATTCTAAGGATGTATATTTTGAAGAAACAATGCTAAAGGCTCTTATTATTGGGAATATGAAAGAAGATATTGAGGTAGTTTTAAAGCAAGTAGCTTTATTTGTTCCTAAAATTACAAATTGGTCACTTTGTGATAGTTTTTGTAATGAGCTTAAAATTGTAAGGGAGAATAGAAAAAGAGTCTGGGAATTTTTAAAAAGATATTACCAGTCAAGTGAGGCTTATGAAATACGCTTTGCTGTGGTTATGTTTTTGTTTCACTATATAAGGGAAGAATACACTCAGGATATTTTAAAAATATGTGATGATATAAATCATGAGGATTATTATGTGAAAATGTCTGTTGCTTGGTGTTTACAAGTTTGTTTTGTAAACTTCCCTAAAGAAACCATGAAATATCTTAAAGATAATAACTTAGATGATGAAACATATAACAAGGCTTTACAAAGAAACAAAAATAATCATTAAATCTATGAAAAGGAAGTAGGGCATTAAATGGATAATAATTTAAGTATGTCTTTTGAAGAAATGTATGAGGCTATAATTTCAAATGACGAAAGTTATGATAATATATTTTTTTACGGGGTGAAATCTACAGGGATTTACTGCAAGCCTTCTTGTAAATCTAGACCGCCCAAAATAGAGAATGTAAATTTTTTTAAAACATCAAAAGAGGCAGTAAAGGCAGGATATAGATCTTGTAAAAGATGTAGGAGTGATTTACTTGAATATCAACCGGGGAAAGATACTGCTATAAAAATTAAAAGCCTTATTGAGGATATGTTTTATGACAAAGAAAAGTTGGATATTCACATTAATAACCTTGGGCTTTCAAAAAAGAGAATTGTAGAGGTTTTTAAAGAGGAATACGCCATAACCCCAAGGGAGTATATAAATGATTTAAGGTATAAAAAGGCTATTTTTCTTTTAGAAAATACTGATAAAAAGATAATTGATATAGCATACGAAATAGGCTTTAGTAGCTTGTCTGCATTTTATAATTTTTTTAAGCAAAGAAAAAATGTTTCTCCCTCAGTATATAGGAAAGGTGAAAAATAATGAAAAATTTTGCAATTTATGAAACTAAATTTGGGTATTTTAAAATGGAATACGAAGATGGATATATTACTTTTTTTAAGAAAATATTTGATGAGGATATAAAGGATTTTGGAGTAAAAACAAGCCTTACAGACACAGGATATAAACAGCTTTTAGAATATTTTGAGGGAGTAAGAAAAGAGTTTGATATTCCATATAAATTAAAAGGAACAGATTTTCAAAAGAAAGTTTGGTCTGCTCTTTGTGATATCCCTTATGGAGACACTAGAAGTTATAAAGATATAGCAATAGCTGTAGGAAATGAAAAAGCTAGTCGTGCTATTGGTATGGCCAATAATAAAAACCCTATAACTGTAATTGTTCCTTGTCATAGAGTTATTGGAAAAAGCGGGAAACTTGTGGGGTATGCTGGGGGGTTAACTATGAAAGAAGCTTTACTTAGTATGGAAGAGGAAAATAAATAATAAAAAAAACAATTATAGGAATATACTGATAAAGAAACTTTATAATCTAAAAGAAAAAGGAATGCCAACAGCCATTCCTTTTATTTATATATAATCTTTTCTTTTATAAAAAAAATAATTGTTCTTTTGATATCAAAAGAACGAAAAATACCGCTTTTTTGCAAAACGCGGGGTAAAAGCCTGTTATACTTTCCGTAAATATTAAGTCCTCCCAATGATTCCCTCACGGGAACGGGAGGCTTTGCTTTTTACAAAATAAAAAGCACCATATTTACTACTTTTATACTATTATTAATAAAGTGGCATTATGGCACTAAAGCAAAACTGCCACTATCAATTTTGGTAGTGGCAGTTTGTTTCTTTACTAGCAAGAACCAATAAGTACCCTGCTTTTTTTTAATAACTGTGTTTATTAAGGAAGAAAACAAAATTTATATAAATAAGAACACCTATCATCATAGGTTGTTTTATAAATACACATATCCTTTTCCTTCTTTAAAAAAATTACACAACTCCTTGTTCATACATTGCTTTAGCAACTTTTAAAAATCCTGCTGTATTCGCCCCAAACACTAAATCCCCTTCTTTATCAAATTCTTTAGCAATTGTTGAAGCACTTTTATAAATATTTTTCATAATATCTTTTAATTTTTCATCTACTTCCTCAAATGTCCAAGAATATCTCATAGAGTTTTGGCTCATCTCAAGGGCAGAAGTTGCAACCCCACCTGCATTAGAAGCTTTTCCTGGTGCATAAAGCATTTTAATTTCAACAAAATATTCAACCGCCTCAGCAGTACAAGGCATATTTGCCCCCTCAGCAACTAAAATACAACCGTTTGCCACTAAAGTTTTTGCATCCTCTAAATTAAGTTCATTTTGTGTAGCACAAGGAAGGGCTATATCACATTTTTCACTCCAAATTTTGCTACATCCTTCAACAAATTTAGCGCTAGAATGTATTTTTGTATATTCAATAATTCTTACTCTTTTTACTTCTTTAAGTTCTTTTATTGTATCAAGATTAATTCCAGACTTATCGTAAATGTATCCTGAAGAATCACTCATTGCAACTACATTTCCACCAAGCTCATATACTTTCTGAGCTGCATAAATAGCAACATTTCCACTTCCTGAAATGATAACATCTTTTCCTTTAAAACTATTTCCTTTATCTTTTAACATCTCATCAGCAAAGTAAACAAGACCGTATCCAGTAGCCTCTGTTCTAGCAAGACTACCACCCCAGTTTAACCCTTTACCTGTTAAAACCCCAGTAAACTCATTTCTTATTCTTTTATACTGTCCATACATATATCCAATTTCTCTACCCCCAACACCAATATCCCCAGCTGGAACATCTGTGTCTGCTCCTATATGTCTTGAAAGTTCAGTCATAAAACTTTGACAAAAAGCCATAATTTCTCTGTCTGATTTCCCCTTAGGATCAAAGTCACTTCCTCCCTTTCCCCCACCAATTGGTAGTCCTGTAAGAGAGTTTTTAAAGATTTGTTCAAAACCTAAAAATTTAATAATACTCATATTTACAGAAGGATGAAATCTAAGTCCTCCTTTATATGGACCAATAGCTGAATTAAATTCTACTCTCATTCCTCTATTTACTCTTGTTACCCCTTTATCATCTACCCAAGGAACTCTGAAAATAATTTGTCTTTCTGGCTCTACAATTCTTTCAAAAATCCCACTATCCAAATATTCAGGATATTTCTTTGCAACTACTTCTAAAGAATCTAAAACTTCTTTAACTGCTTGCAAAAATTCTTCTTCTCCTGGATTTCTTAATTTCACTTGTTCGTATACATTTTTTAATAACTCCATTGTTATCCCCCATAAGCATTATTTTAATTTTTTTTGATAGTATACACTATTTTACTTAATTTGTCACTATAAAATAACAAATATTCTAAATATTCTAAATATTTCCTAGGGAATATTTAAAATATTATAACTACTTACAAAATACGATGAAATATATCCTCTTTTATAAGATATTCTATTTATATATTTTAAAATTAATGTTAAAATATATAAAGTATTTTATAAAAGAGATATAAAGGTGGTAATTATGAACTGGATCGAAGCTAGTATTTACACAAACACACAAGGGATTGATGTCCTTGTTGATTTACTAACAAACTTAGGAATAAATGGTTTTGTTATTGAAGATAAAAAAGATTTAGAAATATTTTTAGAAGAAGAAAAAGAAAACTTTGATTTAATAGAAGAAGAATTATTAAATAAAGATTTTAAAACAAATGTAAAGATATATATCCCTCAAAATGAACAAGGGGCTAACACCCTAAAACTTATTAAAGAAAATATTTTTACCCTTAAAGAGAGTAGTGGTATGGAATATGGTAGCTTAGAGATAGACCTTACAAATGTGGACGAAGAAGACTGGGCAAATAATTGGAAAGAATTTTTTAAACCCTTTAGTCTAGGAAAAAATCTCCTTGTCAAACCTACATGGGAAAATATTAAAAATGAAGAAAATAGAATTGTAATTGATATTGACCCAGGTTCTAGTTTTGGAACAGGAATGCACGAAACCACAAGGCTATGCCTTGAATCTTTAGAAAATTATACAAAAGAAAATGATAATATAATCGATGTAGGGTGTGGTAGCGGAATTTTATCTATAGCTGCTTCTAAACTTGGAGCAGGAGAAGTTATTGCAATCGACATAGACCAAAACAGTGTAGAAACAACCCTTTCTTTAAGTAAAATCAATGGTTGTGAAGATAAAATTAAAGGAATAATTGGAGATTTAGCTACCCAGATAAAAGGCTTTAAAGCTGATATTATTGTTGCTAATATCTTTGCTCATACCCTAAAAAGACTTACCCCTGATACTGTAAGGCTAATTAAAAAAGGTGGGCTATATATCACTTCTGGTATTATTACTGATACCTTAGATATTGTTATAAATTCTTACATAGAAAATGAATATGAAATTATTGAAAAAAGAAATATTGGTCAGTGGTGGGTGGTAATAGGGAAAAAATTATAATACATATGTCAAAATCTCTAATTTGAGGGAATTTTTACTAAAAATATACAAATATGTATGTATTTTATGAATAAAAAAACATCAATATCTTTTATTTTTATGTTGTATATTTTTTCTGCTTATGATATACTGTTGCTAGGATAGCAAATAACTTATATCTCCTTAATCATAAATTTAATGAGAAATAGAATATTTTGTCCAATAATTAAGGAGGTATTTTCTAATGGCTGACAAAACTATAGTATGTGTTGATTGTAGTGAAGATTTCATCTTTACACAAGGTGAACAAGATTTTTACAAGGAAAAAGGCTTTGACAACGAACCAAAAAGATGTATGAGTTGTAGAAGAAAAAGAAAAGAACAAAAAAACAATAGATAATTCAAAAAGCTCTCAAACCTGAGAGCTTTTTATCTTTATCGGGAAAAATAACTATTAAATAGATAAAAGGAATGGTTTTCACCATTCCTTTTATTTATTTAGTATCCATCTATAAAAAGTGGAAACTTTTTAAATACATCTTTTATTTATATGTAATACAATTTTTTATAACTTCTCCCTTAGAATGTTCAATTATAGCATCTTCAATATTCTCAAGAGAATACTCATTGTTTACAAAGTCTTCTTCTTTGATTGCTCCCATTTTAAGAAGTTCAAAAGCTGCGTTTACATGAAGTGGCGTTGTATGGAAAACTCCTTTAATTGTAATTTGCTCATAGTGTACTTTTGTAGTGTCAAAAGAAACTTTAAGACCTCTTTTGGTTCCCCCAAAGCAAAGAACTGTTCCACCTGGTCTAGTCATATTAATTGCAATTTCCCAAACTTCTGGAATTCCAACAGCCTCAATGGCAATATCGCACCCCCTACCCTCAGGAGTAAACTCATTAACTGCCCCAGCTTGATCTTTAACTTCATCAATATTTACAATGTGTTTCGCCCCAAGCTTTGCTGCTAAATCAAGTCTAGACACGCTTCTATCACAAGCTATAACCCTAGCCCCTCTAAGATAAGCAAGCCTTATAAACATAAGCCCAATTGGACCACACCCATTTACTACAACATAATCCCCTAGCTCAATAGGCACTTGGTCGATTCCATAAACTGCACAAGCAAAGGGCTCAAGTAAAGCGGCTTGTTTATAGTTCATATCTTCAGGAATTAAAAAAGCGTTTTGGTTTACAATCCTTTCTGGGATTAATTGATACTGAGCGTAAGCTCCATTATTAAGGTTGTTAAAAATAGGATCTATACACATTGAATGTTGTCCCTTTTTACAGTAGTAACATTCGTTACAAGGAGCAGAGTTGTGACAGACAATTCTATCTCCAACTTTAAATTTACTAACTCCCTTTCCAACAGCAGAAACTATACCACTAGCCTCATGACCTAAAGCGAATGGAGGATCCCACTTATAACCTCTCATATAAATTTTAACATCTGTTCCACAAGTAAGGCTTACCATGTTTTCAACAACAACCTCCCCTTTACCTGGAACTGGTTTTTCAGTATCAACAACTCGGATGTCTTTAGGACCATAATACATTACTTTTTTCATTGCTATACCTCTCATTTATATTTTGTTTTTTATGGGCACATTATAGCACCAACGAATAGATTTGTATATACTTTTAATAAAATTCTCAAAAGTTTATAATGTATTTTAAAAATTTCTCCTTATTTTGTGATATAATAATAAATGATTTACATTACGAAATCAAATTATATTAAAGAGATAATAGCTCATAAATTTATGGGCTTTGTTCCTTTTAGCTAATTTAAATATATCACATGCTATTACAGGAGAAAAACATGAAAGTTTCCTTTTACACCTTAGGTTGTAAAGTAAATACATACGACACGCAAATAATTGTTGAATCTTTTAAAGAAAAAGGATATACAATCGGTAAGTTTGATGAAATAAATGATATTTATGTTATAAATACTTGCGCTGTAACAAATGAAAGCGAAAGAAAGTCAAAACAAATCGTAAGAAGAAGCAAAAGAATAAATCCAAATGGAATCACTGTTTTAACAGGTTGCTTCTCTGAAGTTAATGAAGAAGGGGCAAAAAGTATCAGCGAGGCTGATATTATATGTGGCACCCATAAAAGACATTTAATTGTTGAGTATGTTAATGAATTTATAAAAAATAAAAAAAGAAGTATCCACATGGAAAAAAATACTTCTTTTGATGAAAGCTTAGTAGTAAACTACGAAGACAAAACAAGGGCTGTTGTTAAGATACAAGATGGCTGTAATATGTATTGTAGCTATTGCATTATTCCTTACGCAAGAGGCAACTCAAAAAGCGGGAGTATCCCAGGAATTCTTCACCAAATAAAGGACATTGAAAAATTAGGCTATAAAGAAATTGTGTTAACTGGAATACATATAGCTTCCTTTAGGGGAGATAATGGACAAACCCTTATTGACTTAATTGAATTAATAGACAAAACTACTAATATAAATAGATTAAGACTTGGTTCTCTAGAACCAAATATCTTAAGTGAAGAATTTTTACAAAAGCTAAAGGAAGTCAAATCCTTTTGTCCACATTTTCATGTTTCCCTACAAAGTGGATGTGATAAAATATTAAAATTAATGAATAGAAAATATAAAACAAATGAATATTTAAAAATCGTTGAAAACATAAGAAAGTATTTTAAAGGGGCTAGCATTACAACTGATATTATTGTTGGCTTTCCTAATGAAGATGATATAGATTTTGCTGAAACCTTAGACTTTACTAAAAAAGTCTCTTTTTCACATATTCACATTTTCCCATATTCTAAAAAAGAGGGAACAAAAGCTTTTGATCTAAAAGGTCATTTAAACAAAGAAACTAAATCTATTAGGGCTAAAAAGCTAAAAACAGCTTCTTTAATAGAGGAAAAAAACTTTTTAAATAGTTTAATTAATGAAAGTGATGAAGTTTTAATAGAAAAAAATATAAATGGAAATATTTATGAAGGCTATTCAAAAAATTATGTAAAAACATATATTGAAAGCGAAATAGATATTACAAATGAAATTATAAAAGTTAAATTTGAAACATTATATAAAGATGGAATAAAAGGTGGTATCATAAATGAAAATTGATTTACATATACACTCCATTGCCAGCGGGGATGGAGAACTTACAGCTAACGATTTAGTAAAAATGGCTAAGGAAAACAATATAGAGTATATGGCTATTACTGATCATGACAGTGTTAAGGAAGTAGAAAATGGAGATATTTGCGCAAAGGAAGCTGGGATAAATTTTA
>CAYJAA010000004.1:26735-47520 GCA_964368185.1 uncultured Lachnospiraceae bacterium
TTGTGAAATTTTTACAAGACATAACAATAAACTTTTTCATATGCTTGTTTATGGACTTGACTTAAAGAGTGAAAATTTACACAAAGAACTTGATAAAATTAACACAGATAGAGAAAACAGTGTTGATAGACAATTTGAGATTATTAAAGAGGCTGGCCTTTATTTAAAGAAAGATGAAGTTTTTGATTTTGCCCAAGGGCAAACTCCCCTTGCCTCTGCTTATTTATATTCTATTTTAAAAGATGAAAGAAATAAAACTCACAAGCTTGTTAATGGGATAGAGTGTACAACGGATAATATTGTTGCCCAATCTAGAATTCTTTTTGGTGCTGGAAAACCCCTACATGCCAATGCTTACGCTCCAAATGTAGAAGATATTGTAAATCTTTCTAATGAAATGGGAGCTATTTGCATCTTAGCTCATCCTGGTTCAGATTTACAAATAGATGAAACTTATATGATTGGAGAAATGAAAGAGCTTGGAATTAAAGGGGTAGAAGCTTATTATACAACCCACACAAAAGAAGAAACTGAGCATTATATAGATTATGCTAAGAAAAACGACCTTATTTTAAGTGTAGGTAGCGACTTTCATGGAAAGTTTAAACCAAAAATAAAAATGGGGAATATACAAAGTGATGACAATAAAGATATTATAAGAAAAATATTAAGCTATATCAGCTAAAGATTTTAGAGAAATATAAAAACAACCCTACTATAATAGGAGTATCAAATAAAACAACCTTATAATATAAACAAAGGAATGGGAAAATCCATTCCTTTTATTTATATGTTAAAATTTTCTTTTATAAAAATAACTGTTCTTTTGATATCAAAAGAACGGGGAATACCCCTTTTGGGCAAGATAATAATCGGGTAAAAGCCTATTATATTTGCTGTAAATATTAAGCCGTCCAATGGTTCCCTTACGGGAATGGACGGCTTTGCTTTTTATAAATAAAAAGCACCATATTTACTACTTATATTACTTATATACTTTTAATTAATAAAGAAGTATTTATAATACTTAAAGTACAACTATCATTATCAATTTAGGTAGTGGCAGATTGTTTATTAATCAGCCTTTGAGTATAAGTATGAGCTTTTTATTTATAATATAAAATTCACTTATATTTATTATAAAAAATATCACAGATAATATCTTTAAATAAATTATAAAAACAATACCCGCAAGCTAAGGTTATAATAATATACCAAATCCATGAAGGTAAAACCAAAACAAGAAGAATTAAAATTATTAAGCACAACAAACAATCCATAAAAAAATTATCACCACATTTACATCTTTTCATTATATCTTATATGAATAATCATATTCTCCTTTCTAAAAAATACTATATTAATTACAAATATCTGTAATATATAATATTAAATATTTTATGAATTTGTGACTCCTCAAAAAAAGAAAATAAAAAAAAGTCGGTATTACATACCGACTTTTAATTTATAGAACTATTTTACCTCAACTTGAGCTCCAACTTCTTCAAGTTTAGCTTTAATTTCTTCAGCTTCCTCTTTAGAAACAGCTTCTTTAACAGTTTTTGGTGCATTGTCAACCATTTCTTTTGCTTCTTTTAATGGAAGACCTGTAATCTCTCTGATTACTTTAACAACTTTAAGTTTTGCATCTCCTGAAGCAGTTAATACTACATCAAAATCAGTTTTTTCTTCGCCAGCTCCACCAGTTCCGTCAGCAGCAGCAACAACTACTTGACCAGCAGCAGCACTTACGCCAAATTCTTCTTCTAAAGCTTTTACTAATTCGCTAAGCTCTAGAACGCTCATAGATTTTACTTCTTCAATAATTTTATCAAATTTTTCACTCATTATATATATCTCCTAAATATTTTTTTTAAATTTATGCACTTTCTTCAGCTTTTTCTCTAATTTGGTTAATAACTCTAGCAAAATTAGAAATTGGAGCATTTAAGCTACCAAGCATTTGAGAAAGTAACACTTCTCTTGATGGTAATGTTGCGATTTTTGTAATTTCATCAACACTAGAAATTTTTCCATCAATAACGCCACCTTTGAATTCTAGTGTTTTAACACCAGAAGACTTAACATATTCAGCAATTACTTTAGCTGGAGCAACAACATCGTTATCGCAAAATGCAATCGCACTACTACCAACTAAACAGTTTGTTAATTCGTCATAACCACATTCTTTTGCTGCAAATCTAAGTAGAGTGTTTTTATAAATTTTATAATCAACACCACTTTCCCTAGCGTTACTTCTAAGAATAGTATCTTGCTCAACAGTAATTCCTTTATAGTCAACAATAACAAAAGCTTCTGCTTTTTGCATTTTCTCTTTGATTTCGTTAACTACTTCTTTTTTTCCTTGTAAAATAGCACCTGTAGACAATATCTTTACCTCCTATCATTAAAAATACTCTTTCCCGCAAGTTAAGGAAAAGAGCATTTTAAATAATACTATGCTATATTTCACCTAACCTCGGTAGGACCTTTATGTGTCTAGCACCCCTACTGTCTGCGGTATATATAAAAGGATGTTATCATCCTTATATATCAATTGTAATGAATTATTTTTATTTATTAATTAGAATTTAACAGAAGAAATTTTAATCCCTGGGCTCATTGTGCTAGTAAGTGCAACACTTTTAAAGTATTGACCTTTAGCAGCCGAAGGTTTTGCTTTTTTAACAGCTTCCATTAATGTATTTAAATTTTCAATTAAAGCTTCATCGCTAAAACTAGCTTTACCAATACCAACATGAATGATGTTTGTTTTGTCTAGTCTATATTCAACTTTACCTGATTTAATTTCGCTAACTGCTTTACCTACATCAAATGTAACTGTTCCAGATTTTGGATTTGGCATTAATCCTTTTGGTCCAAGAACTCTACCAAGTCTACCAACAATACCCATCATATCAGGAGTTGCAACAACGCTATCGAAGTCAAACCATCCTTCTTTTTGGATTTTGTCTAAGTATTCTTCGCTTCCTGCATAATCAGCTCCTGCATCTAAAGCTTCTTTAACTTTGTCCCCTTTTGCAAAAACTAAAACTTTCGCACTTTTACCTGTTCCATTAGGAAGAACAATAGCTCCTCTAACTTGTTGGTCTGCATGACGAGAGTCTACACCCAGTTTAATATGAAGTTCAATTGTTTCATCAAATTTTGCTGTAGCCATTTTTTTAACTAAAGAAACAGCTTCCTCAACTTCATAAAGTTTTCCTTTTTCAACCATTTCTTTTTTGGTTAAATAATTTTTACCTTTTTTCATTTTCATAATCCTCCTGTGGTTTGAATATTTTCCCCTATACGGCCTCCCACAAATTACGGCTGTATAGTTTGTTTTTTTTGTTATTACTCTGCTACAGTAATTCCCATACTTTTTGCTGTACCTTCAATCATTCTCATAGCTGATTCAACACTAGAAGCGTTTAAATCTTTCATTTTAAGTTCAGCAATTTCTTTAAGTTGTTCTTTTTTAATTTCTCCAACTTTTGTTTTGTTAGGAACACCAGACCCACTTTGCAGACCTAAAGCTTTCTTAATTAAAACTGTAGCTGGTGGAGTTTTTGTAATAAAAGAATAAGAGTGATCTTGATAAACTGTTATAACAACAGGGATAATAAGACCGGCTTCTTTTTCTGTTTTTGCGTTAAAAGCCTTACAAAAATCCATAATATTTACACCGTGTTGTCCAAGAGCTGGTCCAACAGGTGGTGCTGGAGTTGCTTTACCAGCAGGTATTTGTAATTTAATCATTCCAATTACTTTTTTTGCCATTTTTAATTTCTCCTATATAGCGTTTAATTTTTCTTAATTTGTCCAAAATCTAATTCAACTGGAGTTTCTCTTCCAAATATAGATATTGTAACCTTTACTTTTCTTTTATCTGTATTGATTTCTTCAATACTTCCTATATGATCCTCAAAAGGTCCACTTAAAACAAGTATCTCCTCACCAACTTTAAAGTCAACCATTAAGATTTTCTCTTCGTTGATTCCAAGATTTAATAACTCTTTCTCAGTTAAAGGAACAGGTTTTGAGGCTGGACCAACAAAGCCGGTAACCCCTCTTATATTCCTTACAACATACCAAGAATCATCTGTCATGAACATTTTAACAAGAACATATCCAGGAAAGATTTTTTTATCTAAAACTTTTCTTTCCCCATTTTTTGTTTCTTCAACTTTATGCATAGGAACAACTACTTCATGTATAATGTCAGACATATTTCTACGAATAACAGCAGCTTCAATATTTTCTTTTACTTTGTTTTCGTATCCAGAATATGTATGAGCTACATACCACATTGCCCCATTGTTTTCTTGTTTATTATTAACCATAAACTACACCTTTTACACTAAACTTCTTAAGTACCCAAGAGAAATATCCAGTACCCATACAAATACAGTAACCATACTTACAACTACTAATACTATTGTGGTATATTGGACTAATTCTTTTTTTGTAGGCCATGCAACTTTTTTAAGTTCTACGTTTACACCTTTTAGTAATGAAACAAAAGATTTAACCCATCTGATTAAAAAGAATGGTTTTTTTCCTGTTTTTTTAGATGTTTTCACATTATTCTTAGCCATACTCTTAATACTCCTTACTTTGTTTCTTTATGAAGTGTATGTGTTTTACAAAATCTACAATATTTTTTCATTTCAAGTCTTTCTTTAGGCTTGTCTTTGTTTTTCATTGTGTTATAGTTTCTTTGTTTGCATTCAGTACATGCTAGGGTGATTTTAACTCTCATTTATAATAACCTCCGCTCGCTAAGCGTTTTCGCTTAAAACATTTAAATAATGTAAGTGTTTATCTTGATTGCTTTAATTATAGTCCACATCAATTTTTTACAGTCAAAGAATTCCTCACACTAAAAAAAGGCTTTTCTTGCCTTATATGAAATAAGTATATCATAAATGATAAAAAAATCAAGTATTTATTTGAAAAAATTACGATTTTTACTTATAAATTACAATGTTTCTTTAAAAAAAAATAAAAACATAAATTATCTAACCTATATTACTATCAATTATAAAAGAATACTCATTACCATTTACTTCTAAAGTAAGTTTAATTGGATAATTTTCTTTATTCATATTAAAAATAATAACAAGCTTCTTTTTATATTCTAAAGGCATATCTAGGGGAAAATCTTCTAAATAGTAGTTTCTTGGATAAAAAATATTTCCCTCACTGTCAACTATTCTTATTTTTTCAAGACTCAAATTAATAAGAGGATTTTTATCTTTTTCTTCAACAAGCAAAACAAAAGAAGTACTGCTTTGATCTCCATTAATAAAAGAATATTCAATATAATATTTATTTTGAATAAATTTTTCTACATCTAAGGATATATTCCCCTCAAGCTGATAATGTTCACTCTTTCCATATTCTTTATTTAGTAGCTCACTAAAGTTTGGAGGCAAATCATTTACTACAGATAAAGAAAAATGATTTTTCATAACTAAATTAAAAATCACAAGAAGAACAACTATACAAGTTAAAATAACACTCATTTTTATAATTTTTCTTTTCATATTATATAATATGCTATTAATAAAAAAAAAGAATATCCCTCTTTAAATATTAAGGTATAATATAATGTAAAATAAAGGAATACATAATAAAATAAAAAAAATTTAAAAAAAGTATTGACATATTTATATAGATTTAGTATACTTACTAAGCTGTAAACAGCAACCAATGTGACCCATTAGCTCAGTTGGTAGAGCACCTGACTTTTAATCAGGGTGTCCCGCGTTCGAGTCGCGGATGGGTCACCATTTTTTTATAAAAATACAAAACCTTGTTATAGTAGCCCACTAGCTATATACCAAGGTTTTTTTATGCTTTTATTTACCTATATTAAAAAAACTTAAATAAATAAAACTATATTTTACCTGATGTTCCTATAGGTATCTTACCCCCTACCTCTTCTATAAGCTGTTTTGTTCTATCTAAATTAAAATAAGAACAAAGCTCTACATACTCCACTCCCTCTTTTATCATTTCCTTAATAGCTTCTTTGGCCTTTTCTAAATCTTTCACAAAATATATAGTGGCAGTTTTTTTAGGACAAACAAGTTCTTCTCTTTGATAGCCTTCTATATCTCCATTTCTAACAATCACCCCATATTTAGATAAATCTTTCACTTTTTCTAATTTCTCCCTCTGCCCTGGTAAATACTTCATTAGGTTAAACTGATATTCCCCTGAAAATATTTTTTCATACTCCCCTAGCTGTTCCTTACTAAAATCTCCAGAAAAATCATAAATTTTTACTCCCCACTGAGAAAGGATTTCAACCCCTTCCCTACCCATATCTACACTTTCTACTCCTATGACTTTTGCTAGGGTATCTCCTGCTTTTGAGAACACTATAAAGTCTTTTCCTACACTACATCCTGTTTTAAAAATAAATCCAAATTTCATATATTCTCCTTTCTATATCCTCTTTAAATTATATTAATATTTTACTCTTTTTTTCTTCCTTTTTCAATTCTTAGATAAAATCATTCCCTTCTTTATTACCCCTTAAAAAAAAATTATATCACTGTATATAAATAGTAAATTAAAATATTATAAATAAAAAAAGGGAATGGCTTTTGCCATTCCCTTATCTTTAGATTATAAAGTTTTTTATAAAATACTAACTATTTAAAAGTTCTTCATTTTTAGCTTTAAACATTTGAATCATTTCATAGATTGTGTCTTCATCTAACTTAGTATTCATAGCAGGTGTTTCTAAAATTCTTTTTGGAATTTTAACATCTGATAAATCAAAGCCTAAAGCTTGTTTAATTCTAAGTTTTGTTTTGTATATTTCTTTAGCTACTTCATTAAGCTCCTCAGCAGTATAAGTTACACCAATAGCATCAAAAGCTTTAATAGTTGTATCCATATCGTATACATTTCTAGCAAATAAACAAATTGTTAAGGCGTTAGATAAACATCTTCCAATTTCTTCTTTAAATAAGTCATTTACTGTTTGTTCTTTATCTAATTCTCTATGAGATTGGTCATAAGAATATCCCCCATTACAAAGGTGAGAATGTCTCGCCCCACAAGAATACCCAACAACTGAAGCATATCCTGTGTGATATTGAGGCATTTCATTTTTTGCAATATGAACTGCAAAATCTTCTCCTCCATATACTTTAGAAACATGATAAACCCCTTTTGCAAGGTGAGAATAAAATTCGTTTGTTTGTTTTGTTAAATGTTCCATAGCCTCTAAGTAAGCTACTTTATCCCCGAATTTTAAATCAACAATTGTATCTTCAAGAGTAACAACTCCTTTTTCTAAAGCTTCAGTAGCCCAAGACAGACAAATACCTGCTGAAATTGTATCAACTCCAGCTTCTTCTGTTGAGTCAATAAGTTCTAGCACGCTATTAGCATCATCAACACCAATAAGAGAACCCATAGCAGAAATTAGCTCATAATCATAAGCTACATCTAAAGTCTCATAGTCATATCCATCGTCAAATTGTCTTCTTACTTGACCAATATGGATACATCCAACAGGACAACCAACACAAGCAAGCTTACCAACTAGATTGTTTTCTGCAAAATGCTCTCCAGAAATATTTTCAAAGCCTTCAAAACTTGCTGTTTTTAAGTTTCTAGTTGGCATAGCACCAATGTTATTTAAAACTTTAACATTTATTGGTGTTCCAAGGTCATGATATTTTGACATAACAGGAGTTTCTGTTATTTTTTTGTATAATTCTGTATATACCTTAAAGTATTTAGGGAAGTTTTCAATTTTCTCAACTTGATCCCCTTGAATTTGGATTGCTTTTAATTTTTTGCTACCAAATACAGCCCCAAGACCCATTCTACCAAAGTGTCTAAATGTATCTACATTTACATTTGCGAAGCTACATTCATTTTCTCCCGCAGGACCAATTCTAATGATTGAACGCTTACCTTGTCCACCTTCGTATGTTCTAATATAATCTCCAGTTTTTGCTGCATTAACACCCCAAAAAGATGTTGCACTTTTAATATCAAAGTTTTTATTAAAAATAGAAAGATAAGAAGGTTTTTCTGATTTACCTGTAATGATTAAAGCATCAATCCCTGCATTAAACATAGTAAAAGCAAGTCTTCCTCCAGCGTAACTTTCTCCAAGCTCTCCTGTAACAGGAGATATAAACATAGCAACTGTCTTTGTAATAACAGGGAAAACTGTGCTAAGAGCACCAATTGCTAAAATTATAGGTTGATCTTCATGAAGAGGGTCTTTTCCAGGTTGCATATATTCTTCTAAAAGCTTAGACGCAACTCCAACTCCACCTAAATATTTTGTTAAATCTGTTCTTTTTTGTACAGTAGATTTACCTGTTGATAAATTAATGTGTAAAACCGTAATATGTTTTTTATTCAACATCTGGAACCACCTCCATTTCTAAACATTTATGTGGGCAGTATCTTGTACAGACACCACAATGTTTACAAATAATAGGATATTCAATCCCATTTTCTCTTTCAAAGTATATAGCTTTAAGGTCACAAACCTCTCCACATTTCTTACATCCTATACATAAGTCTTTGTGGAAAACTACTCCTCCACCTTTTCTTTTTGTTAAAGCACTTGTTGGACATATATCCATACAGGCTCTGTCTTCACAAGCATGACAATATGTCGCGAAATAATCTCCACCTGCCCCTTTTCCCCCTAGTGTGCGTATCCTAATTGCACTTTTTGTAGTTGAAAAAGTTTTATGGTTTGTTCCAGAACAAACTATTTGACATGTAAAACACCCAATGCATTTATTCATGCCCGGAGCTCTTAATACTTTTGCCATTTTGCACCTCCTAATAATATGCAAATATTTTACCATATCACAAAACACATTGCAAGATTTTATTACAAAATCTCACATATTTTTTATCATGAGCAATTGTAATTGTTTTAATGAAAAATAGATATTTGTAACACATCTTTAAATTTTAATAAATATATTTTTTTATACAATAATCCCTAATCTACATTCATAAAGTGTGCTATAATAATTCTTTAATGCATCAAGGATTATTACATACCTTATAACTCACAAAGGAGACTACACCTTGAAGAAACTGCTAACAATGATAGCTGCTACTATATCTATCATTATATTATGTGCAATAGGATTTATAATATTAGAAAATACAATATTAATTAATTCAAAAGAGTATACAATATATTCTGATAAAATACCAGAAGAGTTTGATGGCTTTAAGATAGTACAAATATCTGATTTGCAAAGTGAAACTATCTGGGGAGATAACACTTCTATTATAGAAAAAATCAAATCCCAAAATCCAGATATCGTAGTGATTACTGGAGATCTTATAAACTCAACAGATACAAACTTTGACACAGCTATAAACCTTGCAAAAGAAATATCTTCTAGCTACAAAACTTATTATATTGATGGAAACCATGAACAAATACTTCATTATTATAACGAAGAGTTATATAATGAATTTATAACTAGACTAAAAGAAACTGGAGTTATTTTTTTAGAAAATGAATCTATTGAAATAACAAAAAACTTTGCTAGTATTAAGCTTATTGGACTAAATGTTCCCTTAAGATATTATTCTTCCAAAGAAGTATTAAATGAAAGTGGAGATCATTACGACTTAGAAACATTATATAAAGCTGTAAGGGAAGAGACTTTTAATGAAGATGATTTTGATATTTTACTTGCTCATAACCCTTTTTACTTTGACATATATAAAGAAACAAATGCAAATCTTATATTAACGGGACACACTCACGGAGGGGTCATTAACATTCCTTTTATGGGAGGGCTCTTTTCTCCAGAAGGAGACTTCTTCCCTGAATATTATAAGGGACTATACATAGAAGAAGACACAGCTATGATTGTAAATCCAGGACTAAGTAAAAACCCAATTGGTATTAGAATATTTAATCCAAGGGAAATTAGTATAATAACTTTAAAGCATGAAAAGGAGTAATTT
The DNA here is from genome assembly GCA_964368185.1 of uncultured Lachnospiraceae bacterium. Classification (GTDB taxonomy): domain Bacteria; phylum Bacillota; class Clostridia; order Eubacteriales; family Anaerofustaceae; genus CAYJAA01. Next base: position 36,729 of record CAYJAA010000004.1, read on the forward strand.
AAAAATGAAATATAGCGCATACGCCGCCCTTGGTGGAGGATTAATTGCAGTAATGATTTTCATAAATGGTATTTTAGCCAGTCACATAGGAGATTATAACTCTAGCTTAATAGCTCACCTAGCAGGAATTTTATCAACTGCTCTTTTACTTTTCTCAAAAAAAGAAAAGCTAAAGTACTCTAAAAATGTAAGTTTAGTATATTACTCAGCAGGGCTTTTTGGAATTTTTATAGTAGTATTTAATAATATATGCTTTAAGGCCTTAGGGGTTAGTCTAACTTTAGCTATAGGGCTTCTAGGTCAAGCTGTAATTTCTATTATTATAGATACTTATGGAATTATGGGCCTTGAGAAAGTTCCTTTTGAGAACAAGAAACTTATTGGTCTGGCAATTATCTTTCTTGGAATATATTTAATGACAATATCTAGTTAAAGGAGAAATGGAATATGATTTATTTATTTTTAGCATTTTTATGTGGTATATTCATAGTAGTATCAAGAGTAATAAACTTCAAATTATCCCAAGAGTTATCAACTCTAAATGGAGTGATGTATAACAATATAGTTGGGTTTATTGCTGGAATATTTTTAATACTACTTACAGGGGACTATATAACCTTATCAGCCTTTGACTTTACTTCCATTCCTCCATACATATACGCAGGAGGGGTAATTGGAGCTATAATTATTATTATAAATAACTACATAACAAATAAGATTTCTAATTTTTATATTACCCTACTAACTTTTATAGGACAGCTTGTTTTTGCAACAATTATTGATTATTTCCTTGGATATGATATATCTATTATGACAATAATAGGAATACTTCTAGTAATTATAGGGCTAAGTTATAATATGAAAATAGACTATAATCAAGATAAAAAATAAAAAATTAAAGAAAATACTGATAAAAAAGACAAAGGAATGGCAAAAGCCATTCCTTTGTCTTTTTTATTATCTTTATATATTTAAGTGATAAAAAGATTATGCAAAAGTTCTTGCTCCATCTACGCTAATAACTTCCCCTGAAATATAACTACCCATATCGCTTCCTAAAAACGCTGATAAATAAGCAACATCCTCTACCCTTCCAAGTCTTCCAACAGGAACTCCTCTTCTTTTTTCCTCTTTAACATCGTCTGGTGTAGTAATATCCATCATATCTGTTTGAATAAGGCTAATCGCCAGTAAGTTTGCTGTTATTTTATGTGGGCCTAGCTCCTTTGCAAGGGCTCTTGTGTATCCAAGGAGTGCGGCTTTTGTTGAGGCGTAATGACCTCCCCCACCTGCTCCGGTATACATACTTGTAGAACCAATATTAATAATACTACTTCCCATTTCTTCACTTCTAGCCTTTAATAAAGGAAGGGCATATTTACAAGAGTAAAACACTCCATTAAGGTTTAAGTTATGTATTTTATCCCAGTCCTCTAAAGTTATTTCCTCTATTTTTTTCATAAAAGTAGTCCCTGCATTATTAACTAAAATTTCAAGGGAGGAAAACTTCTCCTTTGCAAACTCCATCATTTTTTCTACTTCTAAAGGGTTCGACATATCACATTTAAAAATATAGCCTTTTACCCCATAGCCCTCTACTTCTTTTAAAACCTCTAAGGCTCTATCTTCACTAGAGGCATAATTAATAATAACATTTGCCCCAGCCTTTGCTAAGGTTTTACAAATACTTGCTCCAACCCCTCTACTGCCTCCTGTAACTAAAGCATTTTTGCCTTTTAAATCAATACTTAACATAATATACTCCTATCTAAGTTAATATTTATCTTCTTCTTTCCTAAAACAAATATTTATATATAAGCTAATCCACTACTTCCCCACAAAGAACATTTTCAATATGAGAAAGAGCCCATTTATGACCTTCTTCGTTAAAACTTGCTACACTGCCTCTATGAATTACTATTTTATATCCAAGGTTATAAGCATCAATCGCTGCGTGAAGTACACAAATATCTGTGCAAACTCCTACAATATGAACCTCCTTAACTTCTCTTTCTTTTAATTTTAAATCAAGAGGAGTTCCATAAAATGAAGAATAATGATTTTTCTCAATTTCTAAATACTGATTCTTTGGAACTGTAAGGACTGCCTGAGAAACTTTCCCATAAAGACCCCTTCCCTTTTCATCTGTACAGTGGGCTGGAAACATATCTCTTTCCTTATTATAAACATCTTCCTCCCAGTGGTTATCCCTTGCCACTACAACAAAAGAACCTTCTTTTTTAAACTCTTCTATAAGCCCTACAATATTCCCCTCAATATCTTGTCCTGGTTTTCCACAAGTCAGCTTTCCATCTTCTGCTACAAAATCATAAACATAATCCACGATAATCAACGCTTTTTTCATTATATATCCCCTTTATTAACATCTTTTATAAATATTTTAATTTTCTTTTGCTGAAAATTTATCTGCTTCTATTTTGAAAAATAAAGTTTTATCAAGAGCTTTTTTTGGAATCTCTTTAATCATTCCAAGAGTACACTCCATAAATATATTAGCCGCCTCTAATTTTTCTTTATTCCCATAAATGATACTAGCCATTCCCTCACCAATAATACTTTTATATTTAAAATCATTTTCTTCAGGAATTAATTTGTGGCCACAGTCCATCTCAAAAGCAACAGGAACTTTTTCAGTTTTAGATAAACACTCAAAACGCCTTCCCTTTACTGCACCGTGGAAATATAAGTTTAAGCTACCTCCTATAAAGGTATATCCAAAATTCATTGGAACTAAATAAATACCCTCTTCATCATTCATAGCTATCCTGCACACATCACAAGTATCTAAAATTTCTAAAATCTTTTTTTCATCTTTAATTTCTTTTTCTTTTTTTCTCATAGTATCTCTAGCCTCCATAAATTTAATATATATATTTTACTGTTATAACCTATATTAAGTCAATGTATTTTCAGGAAAGTTTGTGGATTTATAATCTTTTCTATAAATCCCCTCTTGTTGTATCTTTTTAAAAAATATACTATAATAGTATTAAAATTTCACTATAGAGGTATATTATGAATTCTTCCCTTTATATAAAAGCTGTCAATTTAACAAAACCTGTTGATAAAGACTCTTACCTTAAAAATGTCCCTTCTATAAAATTTCTTATAAAGAATAAATCCTTAAGCCTTTCTCATAATGTAACTTTTATTGTTGGAGAAAATGGAATGGGAAAATCTACCCTAATCGAAGGAATTGCAACTGCCTATGGCTTTAGCTTAGAGGGCGGAAGTAAAAACATTACTCTATCCACGAAAGAAGCCCCTTGTGAGGCAGAAAAATACATCTCTTTATCCAAAGGGAAACTAGCAAAAGACGGATTTTTCCTTAGGGCTGAAAGTTTTTATAATGTGGCTTTTAAAATAGAAGAGCTTTATGAAGATGAGTTTTTAGCGAGGGCAAAAACTCCCTATGGAATAATCCCTCTACATAACCAGTCCCATGGAGAAGGATTTTTAGCCCTAGTCCAAAATAGATTTAAAGGAGAGGGGTTATATATTTTAGATGAACCGGAATCTGCCCTGTCCCCTATGAGACTAATGACACTAATGATAGAAATCAGTAACCTTGTAAATAAAAACTCTCAGTTTATTATTGCAACCCACTCCCCTATCCTTATGACTTTTCCAAATGCTAGCATATTAGAAATCACAAATGAGGGGATTTACCCTGTGTCTTATGAAGAAACACAGCACTTTAGACTAACAAAGGATTTTTTACAAAACCCAAGTATTTATCTTAAACACTTACTAAAAGACTAACTTTTAACAAAAATAGTATATAAACAAATGACACTATCAATATTGATAGTGTCATTTGTGGGTAAGGAGCCTTTAAAAGCTCCTTACGAAAGGAAAGTATAGGATTTTATGATACAAATATTCTTTTTTAGAAAGATTATTTTTTCATATCGAATAAGTCTTCTTTTTCACCACAGCCCCAGTCTTCAATAGCAGCTTTAAGCGCTGGATGATCTTTTGCGTATTCTTCTAATGTAACGCCTTTCATTGTAGCATCAATAGCTTCTCTCATAGCTCTTGCTCCTTCAGCAGCTCCATCTCTATGACCGTGAACAGCTCCACCAGCAGAAAGCATAACATCTAAACCAATTTCATGCATAGTATGAGGAACAACACCTTGATACATACCACCACTTGGAGAAGGGAAACAATCTTTGATATCGTAGAATTTATTTTGTAAATCTCTACAAGTTCTTAAGTAACTATCTCTAAGAACTGGAATTTTACCATAGTAGTTAGTTGTGATTGCCATATCAGCTCCAGCAAGTCTAGCTAATTTACCCCATAGTAAAGCAACAGCAACACCAGTATCAGGTGCATAAGACATAGCCGCAGCATAGTCAGGGTGAGAAAGGATTGGAACATTAATGTTAGGATCTTCTGCTAGAAGTCTAAGAGAAGAGAACCCTACAGTATATGTATTAATCATTAAAGCATTAACCCCTGCGTCTAGTGCTCTATAAGCAAGGTCTTTAATTTTATAAGAATCTTCTGATAAGTTTACTGTATAAAGTTTTTTCTCACCAGTTTCATCTTCAGCTCTTTTACCAGATTCCATAATATATTTAATTCTTTCTTCAAGTGGACAGAATACTGGATCAGCTACTAATAACTCATCATCTTTAATAACATCAATACCACCACGGAAAGCATCATAAGCCATGATTCCACCCTCTTTAGGGCTCCAGCCTACATCTGGTTTAATCATTGCACAAGTAAGAGGTCTTTCTTGGATACCAATGTAATCTCTAACACCTTGAATACCAAATTTAGGACCCTTAAATTGGTCTACATAAGATTTAGGGAATTCTAAATCAACTAATTTAAGTCTTGCAGCAGATATATTACCAATAGCTGTTGTAAAGATCATTGGGAAGTTAGTTCCTATGTTAATCCAAGGGAAAGCTAATCTAACGATCATATCTCTATACTGGATACCATCAGGAAGTTCTCTGTCATATGCAGGAGTTTCGTAAATTCCTAAAACTTTTGCAGCATGGTTTGTTCTAACATCAGCTGTTTCAAATGGAACGTTAATCCATGTACCTGTAGCTTGCTCAGCAGCAATTGCTTCAGCAAATTTCGCAAGGTCTAAATCATAAACATTTGTGCCTTTACCTCTCATATAGTAAGTTGCTACTATATGATCTTCCATGTTTAAACTTTCACTAAATTGGAACATAATCGGGTCATACTTTGTTTTAAATTTCATTTTCTTTTCTCCTTTAAGTTTAATATTTATTTTTTATATATAACTATCTTTCTTGAGGCTTTAACACTACTTTTAGCGCTTTACCTGCTTGTAATAACTCTACCCCTTTAACCATGTCTTTTAGTGGCAATTTATGAGTTATTAAATCCATATTAATCATTTTTTTAGATACAATATCAAAGGCTTTTTTAAAGTTTTCTGGAGCAAAAGCAAAGGCACCAATCACTTTAAGTTCACTATAGTGAATTAAATTTGCATCTAGCTTTGTCCATGGATTATCTTTATTAAGACCTCCAAATATTACAAGAGTTCCTTGTTTTCTTAGCATTTCAATACCTTGTTGATGAGGCTGTGCAGAAGGTGCAGCTACAATAACTACATCTGCTCCAAATCCATCAGTTATTTCCATTACTTTTTTTACAAGATCCTCATTTGCTGAATTTATAAAATGTGTTCCACTAAACTCTTTACACATTTCCAGTCTTTCATCATTAATATCCGCCATTATTATGTCTTTAGCCCCTCTAAGTCTTGCAACTTCAGAGTGAAGACATCCAATTGGTCCTGTTCCTATAATAACAACAGTTTCTCCTACTTGTACATTTGCTAGTTGTTGAGAATTTAGTACAGAAGAAAGAAGTTCTACAACAACGATATCATCACTAGATACATCATCAGGAACTTTTATAATCTGCCCTCTTTCAATACCAATACCTGGAACTACCATGTATTCAGCAAACCCACCTTGAATTTCATGTCCATATGTAAGCTTATCGCTACAAAGCTCTTGAAGACCTTTTAAGCAATACCAACACTTCCCACAAGGAAGTACAGGATTAACGATTACTCGTTCTCCCACTTCGTAGCCTTTTACTTTGCTACCTATCTCAGCAATCGTTCCTACATTTTCATGCCCAAGTATACAAGGATATGTTACATGAGCATGTCCGTGAGAATAAGTTCTCACATCTGAACCACAAAGTCCAACAGAATCTACTCTTATTAAAAATCCGTCATCAGGACACTTTGGTGTTGCAACATCTTGATACTCAGCTTCTCCCTTACCGGTTAAAACCATAGCTTTCATTAATCATTCCGCCTTTCGTATTATTGATTTTACATTACATCTATATATATGCAATTATCGTGCCAAGTTAAAACAATGGAAAAATCCCTATAAATAAAGGTTGTTACTAATAATAAATTAACAAGAGTAGTGCAAGAATGCACTACCCATATTGATTTAAATGATTACATAGTAATAAATCCCCTCTTGTGCGACAATGCACACCATTGTGCAACTTTGCATCCCTTTGAATTTTAAATATTCTTTATCCAAATACTTAACATTATAACCCTTAGAGTTAACAAACTTCCTACCCTGTGATAGACTTATAGTGTCAAATATAAATCATAATACTAAATATAATAAACAATAAAATAATAAAGCTTAAAAGATAATTCACTGCCCTTAACTGAAACCACCTTTTAAATTTATTTAAATAGCAACTACTTAAAAACACCTCCCAAAGTTTTATTCTTACAATATATATTATAAAATCCTTTTGTTAAAACTTAAACTTTAAATCTTTTTTCCCCCTAGCCCCTAGTAAGAAATTCAATAAATTTATTTAAAAAAAAATTCTTCTACTACATATATTTTCTTATCTTATTGTGATAGAATACATTTGTATGTTTAAAACAAATTATAATTTTAGGAGATAACTATGAACTTTGACACTATAATAAATAGAAAAAACACTATGTGCATAAAGCATGACTTTATAAAAAAAGCTTTTCCCCTAGCAAATGAAAACACCTTGCCTTTATGGGTAGCGGATATGGATTTTCCTTGCAGTGAAGCTATTATAAATACTTTAAGAGATAGAATAAATCATGGAATATATGGATATTCTAGCGTTAATAGCCAGGAGTACTATGACTCTATCATTTCCTGGTATAAAACCAAACATGATTATATAGTTAAAAAAGAAGATATTTTCTATAGCCCTGGAATTGTTCCAGCGATTGGAATCTTAATAAATATTTTAACTGAAGAAGAAGATGCTATTATTATTAATCAGCCTGTTTATTCTCCTTTTATAAATCTTATTAAAAACAATAATAGAAAACTAATAAACAGCCCCCTAATCCAAGATGAAAAAGGGGATTTTAATATAAACTTAAAAGACCTTGAGAAAAAAATTAAAGATAATAATGTAAAAATGTATATATTATGTTCTCCTCACAACCCTACAGGTGGTATCTTCACAAAAGAAGAACTTCTTGAAATAGGAAGAATATGTATAGAAAATGATGTTATCCTACTTAGTGATGAAATACACTGTGACATTGTAAGAAAAGGGGAAAAACACATTCCAATCGCCTCTTTATTTGAAGAACATGATAACTTTATAACTGCAACAGCTCCAAGTAAAACTTTTAACATAGCAGGATTAAAACTTTCTAATATTATTATAAAAAGTGAAGAGCATAAAGAAAAATGGAAAAACTTCATAGATGTTAAGTTACATACAAATGAACCAAATATACTAGTCCATGACACAATGATAGCTGCGTATACAAAAAGTGAAGACTGGTATGAATATATGCTAGAATATGTAGAAAACAACATGATTTATATTAAAAATTATATAGATGAAAATCTGCCTAAAGTTAAATTTAATATCCCAAAAGCTTCATTTTTATGTTGGCTTGATCTTAGGGAATATAATGTAGACTATAAAGAGCTTTGTGATATTTTTGTTGTAAAGGGAAATGTTGCCATACAAGAAGGCTCTATGTTTGGGAAAGAGGGTTATGGATTCTTTAGACTTAACGCAGGATGTAGCATAGAAATAATTAAAGAAGCTTTAGAAAATATTAAAAGAACACTAGAGGATATTTAAGTATGAAAAAAATATCTGCCTTACTTATTCTTTGTATCCTTTTTATTTCTGGGTGTACAAACCAAGGAGAAAATCAAAATATGGATTACTACCTTACAGGAGAAATTACTCGTATAGAAAGTGATGGTTTTATAATAAAAAGTGATGATCCCACCTTAGAAGAAGCAAAAGTTTTTATAGGGGAAGAAACCACTTTTATAAACGCAACCAAAGAAGAGCTTACCTTATCAAGCACTATAAAAATTCAATATGATGGAAAAGTAACAAGAAGTATTCCCCCTGGAATATTTGCCCTAAAAATAGAAAAAATAGAGAAGTAGAGAAATATTTTAAGTAAAACCTTCATAAATATTATTATAGTATTTATGGAGGTTTTTTAATGAACAAATTTATTATAAAGATGGGTGTTATAACCCTAATCACACTTTTAATATTAAACTATATGCCCCTTAGTATTTTTGCAAATGAAGAAACAAAAGAAAATACCCTAAATCTACAAAGCCAATCTGCAATTTTAATAGATCAAACAAGTGGGGAAATTTTGTATGAACATAATGCCCATGAAAAACTAGCTCCTGCAAGTGTAACAAAAATAATGACTATGCTCCTTACAATGGAGGCAATAGAAAATAAACAAATCACTTTAGAAGATGAGGTTACTATTTCACAAAAGGCTAGTAGCATGGGAGGAACACAGCTTTTTCTAGAGCCCTTTGAAGTAAGAACTGTTGAGGAACTCTTATATGGAGTAGCTGTAGAAAGTGCAAATGATGCCTGCGCTGCATTGGCTGAATACATAGGGGGAAGCTATGAAAATTTTGTGGTTATGATGAACGAAAAGGCTAGGGAGCTTGGTATGGAAAATACTAGCTTTAAAAACTCTAATGGACTTCCTGAAGAAGGGCACTATACTACCGCTTATGATATCGCCCTTATGACAAAAGAAATTTGTGATTATCCTGATATTTTTACCTTTACAAACACTTGGATGAAAGAAATAACAATAGGTAAAGAAGATGATAAACAAAGAGTTCTTACAAACACAAATAAAATGCTACAAACAAACTCTAGTGTTGATGGAATGAAAACTGGGTATACTTCTGAGGCTGGGCACTGCATTAGTGCAACAGCTAGTAAAGGAGACTTTCGCTTAATTAGCGTTATATTAAAAGCCCCTGATTCTAGTGTAAGATTTGAAGAAGCAAATATGCTTTTAGAATATGGTTTTAACACCTACGAATCCACAAAAATAGTTAAAAAGGATACTTCCCTTGGGCAAATTAGTATAAGCAGAGGTAGAGAGGCAAGTGTTTCTTATGTTAGTGATGAGGATATAACTGTACTGGAGAAAAAGACAGAAAAACTTGAGTATGATACAAACATAAACCTTAAAAGTGAACTTATATCTGCCCCTATTAAAAAAGGTGATATTTTAGGCACTGTTACAGTTACAAGTGATAGTAAAGAAATAGGTACTGCTAATATTATAGCAGTGGAAGACATCGAAAAAATATCTTTTATAAACTATCTAACTTATCTTTATAAAGAAGCTTTATCTTTTTAATAGAAAATAATAAAAAGGTATAATAACAATATTTAACTCTTATAATATGCTTTTTATATAAATACTCCCACTATATACGCCTACCAATAAAGAAGTAAACCTCCACTACCTAAATTAATAATGGAAGTTTTATCTTAAGTATCATAATACTTCTTTATTAACTAATAGTATGCAAATAGTAAATATGGTGCTTTTTATTTTATAAAAAGCAAAGCCACCCATTCCCATAAGGGAATTTTGGGTGAGCTTAATATTTACGGAAAATATAACAGGCTTTTACCCCGCGTTTTGCTAAAAAAGCGGTAGTTTTGGTTCTTTTGCTATCAAAAGAACTACTATTTTCTTTCCTTATAAAAGAAAGATTATATATAAATAAAAGGAATGGTTTATACCATTCCTTTTATTTATATTATGATAGCTTACGTTTTTATTAGTAGCTGTATAATATTTTCTTATATTTTTCTTTTAAAATAAAATCATTATTTCTTATATAGTTATGTACATCTTTAGTGGTGTCCACCCTTACCACTCCCTCTTTACTAAGGATTTTACTCACCCCTCCAGCACCTAAAGAAATAATAAAATCCTCCCCAGCCATACTTCTTACATTATAATGGCAAATCTTATCCCCTTTAAAAAATCCAATATTTTCAAGCCCCCCTAAAGCGTATTTTTGCCTATACATATAATAAGGGCTGTAACCAAAGCTGCCTAACACTTCACTAAATTTTTCTTGTATCTTTTCTATATCTTTAATGTCTTTGTCATAATAAGATAAATTTATATTGCTAGCTTTTTTATAGGCTAGAGTATGAATGCTAATATTATCAATCTCTAAATCAACTAACTTTTTAATATCATCAATAAATTTTCCTATATTTTTATCTAGTCCAAAAATCAAATCTGAATTTATACTATCAAAGCCTAAACTTTTAATAATATCAACTTTTTTTATAAATTCTTCTAGGGAAAAACTTCTATTATATTTCTTTCCTGCCTCAAGGTTAAAACTTTGAGGGTTGATACAAACACGACTAACCCCATATTTTTTCATTATAGAAAGCT
>CAYJAA010000005.1:0-22467 GCA_964368185.1 uncultured Lachnospiraceae bacterium
ATATTTCTTCTTAAAATTATATTTTCTAATTTTAAATAACAAAGTAAATGATATTCTTAAAATACAACAAAAAAAGCAAGTATCTCTACTTGCTTTTTTATTTGTAAAAATAGATTATTTACTTAAGTTGTAAAAAACATCTTTTCCATTATATTTAGCTACCATACCTAGTTCTTCTTCGATTCTAAGAAGTTGGTTGTATTTTGCAACTCTATCTGTTCTACTAGGAGCACCAGTTTTAATTTGACCAGAGTTTGTAGCAACAACTAAGTCTGCAATTGTAGCATCTTCTGTTTCACCAGATCTATGAGATACAATAGCTGTATATCCAGCTCTTTTTGCCATTTCAATAGCATCTAAAGTTTCAGTTAAAGTACCGATTTGGTTTACTTTAATTAAAATAGAATTTCCAGCTCCCATCTCAATACCTTTTTTAAGTCTTACAGTATTTGTTACGAATAAATCGTCCCCTACTAGTTGAACTTTGCTACCAAGTCTTTCAGTTAATTTTTTAACTCCATCCCAGTCCTCTTCATCAAGACCATCTTCAATAGAGATAATAGGATATTTGCTTGTTAAATATTCATAGTATTCAATCATTTCTTCACTTGTTTTTTGAACACCTTCACCTTTTAGGTTGTAGATTTTTGCATCTTTGTCATACATTTCAGTTGCAGCAACGTCCATAGCAAGACAAATATCTTTTCCAGGTTCAAAACCAGCTTGTTTAATAGCTTCAACGATTTCTTTTAAAGCTTCTTCATTACTTGCAAGGTTTGGAGCGAAACCACCCTCATCACCTACAGCAGTGTTATAGCCTTTACTTGAAAGAACTTTTTTAAGAGTGTGGAAAATTTCAGCACACATTCTAAGAGCTTCTCTAAAAGAAGTTGCTCCAACAGGCATAATCATAAACTCTTGAACGTCTACATTGTTGTCTGCATGTTCCCCACCATTTAAGATGTTCATCATTGGTACTGGTAACTCTTTTGCGTTTACCCCACCTAAATAGCTATATAAAGGTACAGATAGCTCATTTGCAACAGCTTTAGCAGCAGCCATAGAAACACCAAGGATAGCATTAGCACCAAGCTTAGCTTTGTTATCTGTTCCATCTAATTCGATTAATATAGCATCAAGCTCTGCTTGACAGCTAGCATCAAATCCTTCTAGGGCAGGAGCGATAATCTCATTTACATTCTCAACCGCTTTTAAAACCCCTTTACCTAAATATCTGTTTTTGTCTCCATCTCTAAGCTCTACTGCTTCAAAAGCTCCTGTAGATGCTCCACTTGGAACACTTGCTCTTCCATAAAATCCGCTTTCTAATAATACTTCTACTTCAACAGTAGGATTTCCTCTAGAGTCTAACACTTCTCTAGCATAAACATCAGTAATAATACTCATTTTTTATCTCCTTTTAATTTGATTTTTTATTTATATTGATTTTTTAACTAACTTTATTTAACAATTAAAGATTTTCCTGTCATTTCCTTTGGAATGTCTACTTTCATAAGATCTAGTACAGTAGGGGCAAGATCGCATAATGCTCCACCCTCACTAACCTTATCTACATCTTCACTCATAATAATACATCTTACAGGGTTTACTGTATGAGCAGTATAAGGATCATCCTCACTTCCCATTTTTTCAGCATTCCCATGGTCAGAAGTGATAATAATGTGATATCCCTTTTCCATTGCTTTATTTGCTACTGTAAGGGTGCATTCATCAACTGCCTTAGAAGCTAAAATCGCAGCTTCCATATCTCCTGTATGTCCAACCATATCACAATTAGCATAGTTTACTACGATGAAATTATAATCTTTTTCATCCATAATTTCTACAAGCTTTTCTGTAACAGGATAAGCGCTCATTTCTGGCTGTAAATCATATGTTGCAACCTTTGGTGAGGGAATTAAAACTCTATCCTCAAGGGGATAATCTTTTTCTATTCCTCCATTAAAGAAATAAGTAACATGAGCATATTTTTCTGTTTCTGCAATTCTTAATTGGCTTAATCCCTTATTACTTAAATACTCTCCAAGGGTATTATTTATCACTTGTGGTTTAAAAGCAATTCTAACATTTTTAAAAGATGCGTCATATTTTGTAAAAGAAACAAAATCTACTTTTGGATTATTAATTCTTTCAAATCCATCAAAGTCATCTTCTGCAATTGCCTTTGTAATTTGTCTTGCTCTATCAGGTCTATAATTAAAGAATATTACACTATCATTATCTTTAATTGTTCCAACAGGACCATCATTATCAATAATTACTGTTGGTAAAATAAATTCATCCGTAGTGTTTTCCTTGTGAGCATTTTCAATAGCTTCAATAGGACTAGAGGCAACTTCGCCATTACCATAAACTAAAGCATCATAAGCAAGCTTTGTACGCTCCATACGGTTATCTCTATCCATTGCATAATATCTACCAATAACACTAGCAATTTTCCCAACACCAATTTCTTTAATTTTTTCTTGTAATTCCTTTAAGTAATCTATCCCGCTTAGTGGAGGAGTATCTCTTCCATCCATAAAGCAGTGGATATATACTTTTTCAATATTATTTCTCTTAGCAAGTTCTAAAAGTCCATATAAATGCTCTAATACTGAGTGTACACCCCCATCAGAACATAGACCCATAAGATGAAGAGCTGAATTGTTTTTTTTAACATTTTCAATAGATTTAAGAAATTCTTCGTTTTTAAAAAATGTCCCTTCTTCAATGTCTTTAGAAATCCTAGTTAGCTCTTGGTAAATAACTCTACCAGCACCAATATTAAGATGCCCAACTTCACTATTCCCCATTTGTCCCTTTGGTAGCCCTACACTAAGACCACTACACTCTAAAAGTAAATGTGGATTTTCTTCATATAATTTTTCTAAATTTGGAGTATATTTTCCTATAACAGCATTTCCTTCTTCTTCACTGGTATATCCATATCCATCCAAAATCATTAATAAAACTTTATTCATATCCTACCCGCTTATTTATTTGTCATAATTCACTAATGTCACAAAATCTTCTTTTAAGCTTGCTCCACCAACTAAAGCGCCATCAATATCACTCATAGACATTAAGTTTACTACATTAGAAGCATTTACACTTCCACCATAAAGAATTCTAATTTTATCAGCTACTTCACTGCTATAAATTTCTTTTATCAGCCCTCTAATATAAGAACATACTTCGTTTGCTTGGTCGTCTGTTGCTGTTTTTCCTGTTCCAATAGCCCATACAGGCTCATAAGCAATAATCACTTTTGTAGCGTCTTCACTACTAATTCCCTCAAAAGCTTTTGTAACTTGAGTTTTATTTACATCAAATGTTTTATTACTTTCTCTTTCTTCTAAAGTTTCTCCCACACATGTAATTGGGATTAGTCCTTTACTAAGAGCTTTTTTAGTTTTTAAGTTTACATGTTCATCACTTTCGCCAAAGTAAGTTCTTCTCTCACTATGGCCAATAACAACATATTTACAACCAGCTTCTAAAAGCATATCAGCAGTAATTTCCCCTGTATAAGCTCCACCATCTTCATAGTAAAGATTTTGTGCTCCAATATTTACATTTGTACCTTTTGTAAGCTCAACTGCTTTTCCTATACTAGTAAAAGTAGGGCAAATTACAACTTCTTTATTTTCTACATTAATTTTATCTAAATAACTACCAAAAAAATCCTTTGTTTCTTTCATAGTTTTGTTCATTTTCCAGTTTCCAGCAATTACTGGTACTCTCATGCTAAAATCCTCCTAGATTTCGTCAATATTATCTATCCCTGGTAAAATTTTTCCCTCTAAAAGTTCAAGACTAGCTCCACCACCAGTAGAAATATGCGTCATTTCATCTTGTTTATTAAATTTTGCTACAGCAGCCGCAGAATCTCCACCCCCAACTATAGTAGTAGCTTCTTTATTTTCAGCAAGAGCATCTACAATAGCTCTTGTTCCACCTTCAAAGTTACTAAATTCAAATACTCCCATAGGACCATTGAATAAAACTGTTTTGCTATTTTTAATAACATCTTGATATAATTTTCTGGTTTTAGGACCAATATCAAGACCCATAAAGTCTTCTGGCATTTTATCTACATCATATTCCCTAACTTCTACGTCGTTACTAAATTCCCCTGCCCCAACAATGTCTAAAGGTAGATAAAAAGATACATTTTTCTCTTTTGCTTTTTCTAAAATCTGCCCAGCCATTTCTAATTTATCATTTTCAACTAGAGAAAGTCCGATTTCATGACCTAAATATTTTAAGAATGTGTAAGCCATTCCCCCACCAATAATAATATTATCAGCTTTATTTATAAGCTCTACAACTAAGCCAATTTTATCACTTACCTTTGCTCCACCTAAAATCACAGTAAGAGGTCTAGTAGGATTATAAATCGCTTTTCCTATAACTTCTAATTCCTTTTGAACTAAAAATCCAATAGCATTTGGCAGACATCTTCCAACTCCAACAGTTGTGGCATGATCTCTGTGAGCAGTTCCAAAAGCTTCTAAAACAAAAACTTCCCCTAGTAGGGCTAATTGTTTATAAAAACGTTTGTCATTTGCTTTTTCTTCAGGTCTAAATCTAGTATTTTGCATTAAGATAACTTTTTTATCACTATTTTTAATTTTAATAGCAGACTCTTCGCTAATTACTTTATCATCATCAATAAATTCAACTTCTAGTCCTAGTAGTTTACTAACTTCATCTACAATATACTCAAGAGAATAATTTTTATCAGCACACCCTTTTGGTCTACCAAAATGAGATAATAAGATAACTTGTCCACCATTGTCTATTACATATTTAATACTAGGAATAGCTCTCACTATCCTAGTATTATCAGTAATTTTTTTATTTTTATCTAGTGGTACATTAAAGTCTACTCTCATTAAAACTTTTTTATTGTTAAAATCTATATCTTTAAGAGTTACTTTTTTCATGTTTGCACCTATTACATTGTAGCAACATGTTTTGCAAGTCTTACAAGTTGAGATGTATAAGACATTTCATTATCATACCATGTTACAATCTTAACAAGTTGTTTTCCATCTACAGTCATAACTGTTGTAAGGCTTAAATCAACTAAAGATGCAAAGTTCATTCCAATGATATCAGAAGAAACAATTTCATCATTTGTTACTCCTAAAGTTTCATTTGCTGCTTTTGTTAAAGCTTCGTTAATTTCTTCTTTTGTTACAGTTTTTTCAAGTTCACAAGTTAAATCTACTAAAGAACCTGTTTTTACTGGAACTCTTAGAGCGTATCCATCAAGCTTTCCATTAAGTTTTGGTAATACTAAACCAACTGCTGCTGCTGCTCCTGTAGTTGTAGGACAGATGTTTTCAGCTGCTGCTCTAGCTCTTCTAAGGTCTGAATGAGGTCCGTCAAGTGTTGCTTGGTCATTTGTATAACCGTGAACTGTTGTCATTAAACCTTTTAATAATCCAAAATTATCATCTAAAACTTTTGCTGCTGGTGCAAGACAGTTTGTTGTACAAGACGCTCCAGACATAACTGTTTCACTACCATCTAAGATTTCGTGATTTACATTATATACAATTGTTTTTAAGTCCCCTTTTGCTGGTGCAGAAATAATAACTTTTTTAGCTCCTGCTTTAATATGCTTATCTCCACCTTCTCTACTTGCAAAGAATCCTGTTGATTCAATTACAACATCAATTCCAAGCTCTTTCCATGGTAAATCTTCTGGATTTCTTTCAGCTGTTATTTTAATTTCTTTTCCATCTACGATAATACTGCTGTCTTTAGCTGAAATACTATCAACCTTGTAGCTTCCTTGATTTGAGTCATATTTTAATAAATGAGCTAATGTTTTTGCGCTTGTTAGATCGTTGATTGCGACAATATCAAACTCTTCCTTGTCAAACATCAATCTAAATGCTAACCTTCCTATTCTTCCAAATCCGTTAATAGCAACTTTTACTGCCATACTAAAATCCTCCTATAACTTTCTTATACATTTTGTTAAATCTTACTAAAACAGTAAGATACTCTCACGGATAACTATATACTTTTTTCTTGAAAAAATCAAGTTTTTTTAAGAAAATTAATACATTTGTAACAATAAAAACCTTTTCATGTAAATCTCCTCTTAAAGGTAGGAAATAAATCTGAGGCAAATATTAAGTTCCTAATAAATGCTAACTTTATATAAAAAGCAAACACCTCTATTTTCCTTTTTTTAGTTACATAAATATAGCTTTTTTAAGTTTTTTCCTTATATAAAAAAGACAGCTATCTTTTTGATAACTGTCTGTTTTTTATTTTTTTATTATTCGATTGTATGAATGTCTAAATCATAAGCAAAGAATTCTCCAACACTAGTAATCTGACCACTTAAAACAACTGTGCCATTAGTTACCTCCCGTTGTTAATAGAGTAAATTGTCGAGTGCTCTATAATTTGATAAAAAATCATCCGTTGTATCGTTGTTATCTTCGCTGAACGAATTATAATTGCCAGTTGGGTTTGTTGCTAAACTATAAAAATCAGTATAGGTGTTATACAACTCTACAGCTGCGTCGCGTATCTCCTCTAAATCATCATCTTCTACACCATCAGGAAGTGATCTTATCTTGTTATACGCATCTTCCATATCTGCAAAATCGCTTTCTGCAATTCCGATTTCATCAGATTTATCAATCATAGCCTGAAGTATTGCACTATCAATGCTGGAGCCGTGCATATCATCATAAATATTCTCATGCCAATATTGTTGAATTGTATCTGCAATATCTTCCAAATTTGCGCCTGCATCAATTGACAAAATTGCAAATGCTTCAACGTCACTCATGTATGTATCAATAGCCTTTTGAGTATTATTGGTTTGGATTGTATTGACAATAAAAAAGCCGAGAACAACAACTACTACAGCAGCGATACAAGAAGTTAGTATAAGCTTTTTTTTCTTTTTGCTTGTTTCAACTATTGTTGCATTAAACGTGTTGACAGAACTGTGAGCGTCTGCGCTTATAGGCATTCCCGCTTTCTGCCCGCATTTGGAACAAAATTCTTGATTTTCTTGTAAGGCGCTGCCACATTTGCTACAAGAATTTAGTGCGCTTTGAATCTTTGATTTTCCACACTTAGGACAAAACATTTGTTCATCCCCTAACGGTGTATCACAGCTATCACATACTCCAGTTGTACTTGTTCCTTGGCCTTGATAGTTTTGCTCTAAACATCCGAATGTAGTACAACCTTTGTTTTCATCCCAGCAAGAGCCATGGTGCGGACTTGAGCAAGAAGGGCACACTATGACCGATTCCCCATCTTTGATTTCGCTTTTACAATAAGGACAAATTTTTCCTACATAATTTTCCATACTAACCTCCTAATATAACTATAATTGATTTTCTATTGATTGTAGGTAGAATATATAAAAAAGGTACATATATCATACAATTAATTATAGTATACATTTCATCAAATATCAACATAAGTTTTACTACATAACTTATATTATCTAATCATATATTTTACCATAACTCCATTTAGCTATTTTCCACCCACCTCCTATAAGTCAACCTTGATACTCCTAGAGTTTTAGCTGCAGCCGTAACTGTAATTTCTCCCCTCTCGCACATCTTGCGAACTTTATTGAATTTCTCAGGCTTTTTTATTGGCGGCCTTCCTAAGTGTTTGCCTTTGGCTTTTGCAAGGGCAATTCCCTCTGCTTGCCTCTTTCGTAGATTTTCCCTTTCTGTTTGTGCTACATAGCTTAATATTTGTAGCACTAAATCACAAATAAAAACCCTTGTTAAATCACACTGTTTTTTTCGTGTGTCTAACAAGGGCATATCAAGGACAACTATTGATGCTTTTTTCTCCTTTGTAATTATTCTCCACTGTTCTATAATCTCTTCATAATTGCGCCCAAGCCTATCAATACTTTTTACTACAATGAGGTCTTCTTCTTTTAATTTACTTAGTAGTTTATGATACCCTGGACGCTAAAAATCCTTACCACTCTCCTTGTCTGAGAAAATGTTTTTTTCTTCAATACCAAAATGAAATAATGCAATAAGTTGCCTACCTTGATTTTGATCCTTTGTTGAGACACGAACATATCCATACTCCATTAAAGTTCCTCCAATTTTTTTATTTAATTTTTATATATTATTTATGTGATATTTGTTTTAATATATTTTACAGTTAAAAACATATTTTTTTTATTAAAGCTTTTCCTTTAAGTAACAATTATTTATATACCTAAGAGCCATTACATACCCCTCAAAGCCTTTTCCTACAATTTGCTTTTTGCAAGCTAGAGAAGTAAAAGATACTTTTCTAAAATCTTCCCTACCCTCTATATCGCTAATATGTACCTCTACTATAGGTATGTTTTTATGTAGCTTTAAAGCGTCTAATATTCCAATAGATGTATGGGTGTAGGCAGCTGGATTAATAATAATACCCCCTACCTCATTTAAATGCTTTTGTATTTCGTCAATAATTACCCCTTCGTGATTACTTTGGAAGAACTCTAAAGGTATACCAAGAATATCCCCTTCTTCTTTTATCATATCTATTAAATCATTATAAGTCCCTTTTCCATAAATGTTTTCTTCTCTTAAACCTAACATATTAATATTAGGACCATTTAAAACAAGAACTTTTTTCATATCATACACCTCTATTACTTCTTTAAATTTAAGCTATTTTACTGATTTTAACATATCTATTATCATAAGACAATATACTTAAGTTTTAAGAAGTAGATATGCCTTAACAAAAAGAATGTATATAATGTAAGAAAAAAATTATTTCTTTTCTTTAGATAGAGTTATAAAACATAGTTTATTTTTTTAACTTTTTGTTGTATAATAAAATAGTGAAATTTTAGTATACTAAAACTTAGAGGTAGAAAAATGAAGTTAATGGAATCATCTGAAAATTATTTAGAAACAATTTTAATGCTAAAAAAGAAAAATGGAAGCGTTAGAGCCATAGACATTGCTAATAAGCTAAACTACTCAAAAGCAAGTGTTAGTGTTGCTATGAAAAATTTAAAGGAAAAAGAATATATTAAAATAGACACAGATAATAATATTATACTCACAAAAAAGGGTCTTAATGTAGCAAATGAAATTTATGAAAAACATGTTGTTTTAACAAAGATGTTAGTAAGTTTTGGTGTTTGTGAACAAACAGCTAGTGAGGACGCTTGTAAAATGGAACACACCCTTAGTGAAGAATCTTTTATTTGTATTAAAAATTTCGTAAATAAACACGAAGAAGATAACGCAAAGTAATATATAAACTAATCAGGATTAATAAATATTAATATAAGCTTCATATAAAATTATGGAGCTTTTTTATTGGAATTTATCCCATTTTAAGCTATTAAAGCTTTTATACTAACAAATAAGCTAATATTAATATTTTTCTCTTAAATATGTTGACATTCAATATTTCCTGTGGTAATATGTGTTAGTCAAATCTAACTAACTAGGTTTTTCCTTTAAGTAATAATATTTTACTTAAAATTAGGAGGTAATTATGAACACTAGCAAAAATCATACATTGACTGATGCAAAAATTGGTGAAAGGTATACTGTAGCAGGTATTGCTGTAAATGATAAAGAAATCAGTGATTTTTTATTTACCCTTGGTTGCTATAAAGGTGAAGAGGTAACTTTAGTATCTCGCTTAAGTGGAAGTTATGTGGTATCCATAAAAGATAGCAGATATTCTATTGACAAAGAACTAGCCAAAGCCATCTTAATCTAATAATTACTATCGTTAACTAAAATTACTCTTATTTAGAGTAGTTTTTTTATAAAAATTAAGTTAGTTGTAACTAATTAAATAGGAGGATATTAAATTGAGAATTGCACTTACTGGAAACCCTAATAGTGGTAAAACAAGTTTTTACAACGCTATAACAGGAAAATCAGAAAAAGTAGGTAACTGGGCAGGAGTTACCATCGAAAAAAAGGAAGGAAATATCAAGAAAAGTTATTGTGATAACAAGGAAGATATAATAGCAGTTGACTTACCAGGAGCTTATTCAATCTCTGCTTTTACATCAGAAGAAAGTATTACAAGTGATTACATAAAAAATGCAAAACCTGAAGCAATCATTAATATTGTTGATGGAACAAACTTAAGTAGAAGTTTATTTTTTACAACACAAATCTTACAACTTGGTATTCCTGTGGTTGTAGCACTTAACAAAAGTGATATTAACCAAAAGAAAAAAACTGATATTAACACAAAATTATTATCAGAAAAACTAAACTGTCCTGTTGTTGAAACAAGCTGTGTTGGTAACTTAGAAGGACTAGATGAAGTTATCAAAGTAGCTATGTCTTTAAAAGGCAAAACACAAAAACCAGCATTTACAGGTGAGATTGAAAATGCTTCAGAAGAAGTAGATAGACAAAGATATGACTTTGTTAGCGAAATTGTAGGACAGGTACAAACAAAAACTACAGATTCCGCTAAAAGAAATACACAAGATAAATTTGATAGCGTAATTGCTCATAAATGGTTAGGGATTCCTATCTTTGCAGCAGTAATGTATGCAATCTTCCATTTATCACAAACTTATATTGGTCCATTCTTACAACCATTCTTAATGGCACCAATTGAATGGATTAACACTTGGGCATCTGGCCTTGTAGAAAATTCTTCCCCTATAGTTCAAGCAATATTAATTGATGGAATTATCGGTGGAGTTGGAGCGGTTATTGAATTCTTACCACTAATCATGGTATTATTCTTCCTTATAGCCCTTTTAGAAGATTGTGGTTATATGGCTAGAGTAGCTGTAGTTATGGATAGATTCTTTAAAAAAGTAGGGCTATCTGGGAAATCAATTATTCCAATGGTTATTGGAACAAGTTGTGCTATTCCTGGAATTATGGCTTCTAGAACTATTAAAGATGAAACTCAAAGAAGAGCTACTGCAATGCTAACACCCTTTATCCCTTGTGGAGCAAAACTTCCAGTTATTGCATTATTTGCAGGAGTATTCTTTGCAGATGCAGCATGGGTAGGAACATCTATGTATTTCATAGGAATTGCTTTAATTATCTTAGGTGCTTTAGTGATTAAAAAAATCACTGGTTACGAAGCTAAAAATTCATTCTTTATTATTGAATTACCTGAGTGGAAATTCCCAAGTATCGGTAAAGCAACTATGTCTACACTTCTTAGAGGTAAAGCTTTTATCGTAAAAGCCGGAACAGTTATCTTACTTTGTAATACTGTTGTACAAATTATGCAAACTTTCACATGGAGCTTTGAAGTTGTAAGTGAAACAGCACAAAGTACATCAATCTTATCAAGTGTTGCAAGTCCATTTGCACTGATTCTAATTCCACTTGGTTTTGGAACATGGCAACTTGCTGCTGCTGCGATTACAGGATTTATCGCAAAAGAAAATGTTGTTGGAACTCTAGCAGTAGTTTATAGCTTATCAAGCTTTATCGATGTAGAAGAGTTAGCTCTTACAGGTGGCGCAACTGATGTAGCTTCTGTTATGGGTATTACTTCTATAGCAGCACTAGCATACCTTGTATTTAACTTATTTACACCACCTTGTTTTGCAGCAATTGGTTCAATGAACTCTGAAATGCAAGATAAAAAATGGTTATGGGCAGCAATCGGTCTTCAGCTTGGTACTGGATATACACTAGCATTCTTCATCTACCAAATTGGAACACTTGTTACTCTTGGTACTTTAGGGGCTGGATTTATCCCTGGATTAATCGCTGTTGCAGCAATGCTTTACTATGTATTCTACCTAATAAAAAAAGGTAGCAAAAAGAAAGTAACAGCATAAATAAAAAAAAGGAGATAGAAGGATGGAAAATCTTATACCTATAATTATTATTTTAGCCTTAGTCCTTGGTGCTACCTCTTATATAATAAAACAAAAAAAAGATGGTGCAAAGTGTATTGGATGCCCTCATTCTAAAACCTGCAGTGACCCATCTTGCACAGGTGAGGATAACACTAATAAATAATTAAAATAAAAAAACAATCTTAAATTTTAAGATTGTTTTTTTTTACCTTTTATTTTCTAAGTATTTTATTCATCTCTTTGCCTTTAGACAGTTCATCTATTAGCTTATCTAAATACCTAATCTCTTTTATAATAGGATCTTCTATTTCTTGAACTTTCACCCCACAAATAGAACCTGTAATCAGCTCTCTATTTGGGTTGGGAGATGGAGCTTTTAGAAAAAAGTTTCCATATCTATATCTTCACCGCTTTTTTTAATTATTTCTTCTTTTGAATATCCACTAAGGCAAGAAATAATTTCATTAACCTCTTCTTCTGTTCTGCCTTTTTTTAAAGCCTTTGCTATATAAAGAGGGTA
Source organism: uncultured Lachnospiraceae bacterium (assembly GCA_964368185.1). Taxonomy (GTDB): domain Bacteria; phylum Bacillota; class Clostridia; order Eubacteriales; family Anaerofustaceae; genus CAYJAA01. Next base: position 12,366 of record CAYJAA010000005.1, read on the forward strand.
TATTGTTTTAAATTTCATTTTATATAATTTGTCCATAAATAACACTTCTCTATCTTTATTTACTTATAACTATTATATATAAAATAATTATTTTTGCCTAGCTCTTTTTTGGGTTTTTCTTTTTGTGTTTCCCTTAGAGTTTGAACTTCTACTACTGAATTTTTGCTCTTTCTTAAAGCCAGTATTACTTCTTTTAGAACCTTGTTCTTTTAAAATTGTAAAAGTAACAGGTTTTTTTCTAATTTTTGTCCCTTTCATCTCATGCAAAATAATCATTGCATGTTCTTTTGAAACAGAAACATCTGTATGTTTAGGGTATATATTAATTTTTCCAACATCGCTACCCTTTAAATTAGTTGCTTCTATAATAGCTCCTAAAATAAAGTTTGGAGCTATCTTGTCTTCTCCCCCAATACTTATACGAACCCATTCTCCCCTGCTTAGAGGGTTATTTCCCCTGCTTTTTTCTTTACTACTTCCACTATCCTTAGATAGCTTAGCTTTTATGTTTTTAACCCCTATAAGGCGCTTATTTTGGTTTTGTATTTTAGAACATAACACACAAGCTAGCTCTTCCATAGAAATCCCTTGTTTTTCAAAAGTTTTAATAAAAGTTTTCCACTCTTTTCCTTCATTTCTATCAATTGCAAGAAGTAAATCTTTCGCAAATTTCTCATGTCCTAGCTGGAAAATACTCTCAAGGCTTGGAACTTCTTTAGGTAGGATTTCACACTCAATATATTTTTCAATGTCTTTAAGGGCTTTAAGCTGAGCTTTACTTGTAATTAAAGTATAACTTGCCCCTTTCTTCCCTGCTCTTCCAGTACGACCAATTCTATGAATATAATATTCATACTCTTTTGGAAGATCATAGTTAAGAACAGCCTCAACATCATCAACATCAATTCCCCTTGCTGCTACATCTGTGGCAATCAAAATACCTCTACTAACAGATTTAAATTCTTTCATAATAATACTACGTTGTTTTTGATTAATATCTCCATGAAGACCTAGGGCTTTAAAGCCTTCTTCTCTAAGCTTAGAAGCAAGTTCATCAACCATTTTTTTTGTATTACAAAAGATAAGAGCTTTTTTAGGTCTGTGATATTCAAGTAAAAGTTTAATAGCATCTTTTTTACCATCTTTTGGTATATCATAATAACTTTGCTCAATATTTGAAACTGTACGCTTTCCTCCATCTACTGCAATTAATAAAGGATCTTCTTGAAAATCCTCTGTTAAGTTCATAATTGCCTTTGGCATTGTTGCACTAAATAATATAGTCTGGCGCTCTTTTGGAGCACTATCTAAAATTGTTCTTATATCATCAATAAAGCCCATATTTAACATCTCATCAGCCTCGTCTAAAACGATCATTTTTAAATTATCAAGGCGAAGAGTTCTACGCTTTAAGTGATCCATAATTCTTCCTGGTGTTCCAACCACAATTTTACTTGTTTTTAGCTTTTGAATTTGGTTACTCATAGAGGTTCCTCCATAAATTGTAACCAAAGATACATCTGACAAAAAGTCACAAAGCTTACGAAGCTCCCCTGTTATTTGTATAGCAAGCTCTCTAGTTGGAGAAAGTATTAAAACACTATTTTTCCCCCATTCTCTGGCTCCTTCAATAGAGGGGATACCAAAAGCAACAGTTTTTCCTGTTCCTGTAGAGGATCTACCTATTACATCTCCTCCTTTTAGGATAGCAGGGATACCTTGACTTTGAATATCAGTAGGCTGACTAAATCCCATTTTCTCCAGCGCCTTTAATATTTCAGGGCTGATAGCAAATTCATTAAAATTCATATAATTACCTTTTCTTTCTACTTTGTATATAAAATATATTCTATTTATAATCTAATAATATCTTTTAAAGCTAGTTATTCTAACACATTTTTACTATAAATAATATAGTCTTTAAAAAAAAGATTTAAAAAAGTGCTAATTTTCAACTTTTATAGGGAAATAAAGGGAAAAAACAAGGCTTTTACTAGTAAATTACCTTGTTTTAGCTTTGTTCTTTTTTTAGGGTATGAGACTAATAATTATACACTTTTTTATATTTTTTGAAAAAATATATAGAAACAAAAATAGAAACTACTTCTGCAAGAGGTATAGCAAGCCAAACCCCATCAATGCCTATAATCCTTGGTAAAACAAGTATAAAGATTACAATTAAGAGTAAAGTTCTTACAAAGGATATAATCGCTGAAACCTTCCCATTTGAAAAAGCAGTAAACAGCCCACTGGCAAAAACATTAAGACCCATAAATAAAAATGATACTGAGAATATTAAAAGCCCATGTTGAGTAAGGGAAAATGTTTCACTTGTCCTTGATAGGAATATATCAATAACATAATCTCCCCCTATTAGACATAAAATGTATGAAATAATAGAAGAAAAAATAATGACTTTTAGACTTAAAGAAAAAACTCTTTTTAGCCTATCACTATTTCCAGCTCCATAATTATATCCAATAATAGGAGCCACTCCCATGGTGTAACCAATAAATGCTGAAATAAAAATAAACTGTATATACATAACAACCCCAACTGCTGCAACCCCTTCTTCTCCTGCAAATCTAAGTATAACAAGATTAAATAATAATGAAATAATTGTAGCAGATAAATTTGTTACCATTTCTGAAGAACCATTAGTAAAAGTTTTAAGTAAAATATTTTTTCTAAAAACTGGCTTTTTAAAATATAGTCCATTTTCTTTTCTTTTAAAAAAATATATTAAATAAGAAATTCCTGGAACTAAATATCCCATACCAGTAGCCATTGCAGCCCCCATCATTGAAAAGTCAAAGATTACAATAAACACATAATCTAAAATAATATTTGTCACCCCTCCCATAACCCCTACAATAAGGCCTAGCTTTGGCTTTCCATCTAATATAAAAAACATCTGAGATAACATTTGTAGTATTGCAAAAGGGGTAAATAAAGCGATTGTAACTAAATAATCTATACTATATCCCATTAAAATATCTGTAGCACCTAAAAACTTAGATATTTCCTGGGGAAATATTACCCCAAGGGATAAAAGCACAAAAGAAATAATTAAACCAAATATTGTTACAAGGCTTAAATTTTCTCTACCTTCTTCTATATTCCCTTGTCCAATATCTCTGGATATAATAGCACTAGCCCCTGTTGAAATCATTGTCCCAAAAGCGATTACAAGGGATATAAATGGAAAAACGATATTTATAGCACTAAAGGCAGTTTCTCCTATAAAGTTTGATATGAAAAAGCCATCTACCATGGTGTATAGTGACATAAACATCATAAGTATCACTGTTGGTAGGGCGAATTTTAATAATTCTTTTAAAGTAAAATTTTTATTAAGGGAATCCATTTTTTCTCCTAACTATATATATAATATTTTTATTTGGTTTCTTCTAAAAAAGCCTGACTTACAAAAGAAAGCATGTTTAAGAATTTATCTATATCTTTGTCACTATATTTTTCTTTCATTTTACCAAGAATTTTTTTGTCTAATTTTTCATAATTATCTATAAATTTTTCAGCAGCTTCTCTTTCATTAAAGTGAAGATAAAAAACCCTTTTATCACTACTGCTTTGCTTTTTTGTAATATACCCCATCTTTTCTAACTCATTTATTTTTTGTGTTACAGAAGGTCTAGACACATGAAGCATATCTGCTATATTAGAGGCTGTATATTCTCCTGAGTGAGCAAGGATTATATCAAGGTATAACATACTATTGTATGTTAATTTATTACTTATCATCTCTTTATTTTGTAAGTTCAGCTCAACAATTGCCATATCATGATAAAATTTATTCATTACTTTACTTAACTCATTTTTCATAATTTTACCTCCAGTACACACACTAAAACATAATAACAAAAATCCCCCACACTTCTTAGCAGAGGATTTTATAATAATTATTATAGCCTAACTAAATATATAGTTATTATACCCTAATTATATTTAATGTCAAGAAATATTTCTATTAAAGTAGGAAAAATCTCTGCTTATTTAAAATCAACATAACCTTTATTATAAAAACATAATAAAGGAGTTAAAATACTTTTATATTAAGAAAGTCACCTACTTAAATATATTATTTGTTTTTTACTATAAACATTGACAATTAACCTAAATAAGTGTATCATATATCATATCAAAAATATTTGATTTAATGCCTATAATACTAAAAACTCAGGCAAATTTCACTATTAATAAATATTTAATATTAATCTCTTAGTGAGATTAAATACTTATTATTTTAAGGAGAATAATTATGGAAAATAAAAAATTAGCAAAAATTATAATACCGATCCTAATGGTATGTATTATTGGAGGGATTTGGTTTTTTCAGTCTTCTGGAAACAACACTGAAAACGAAGTAGAAAGTGACAAGAAATTTCCTTTAACTGTTACAAGTGTTGACTTAGACGCCTTATCTAAACATGAGCTACCTATCATTATTGACTTTGGAGCTGATGAATGCGTTCCTTGTAAAGAAATGGCTCCTGTTCTTGAAACTTTAAATGATGAAATGCAAGACAAAGCTATCATTCAGTTTGTAGATGTTTGGAAAAATCCAGAAGCAATAGAAGAGTTTCCTGTGCAGGTTATTCCTACTCAGTTTTTTGTAAATGCTGATGGAACACCTTATGTTCCAAACTCAGACATTGCCAGTGTAATACCTTTTTATCTTCACAAAGACCCTCTTACACAAGAACATCTATACACCTTCCACCCAGGTGGGTTAACTGAAGAAAACCTTAGAGTAATCTTAAAAGATATGGGTGTAGAATAGTGATAGATACACTCCTTGAAACTTTGTCTACATTAATTACAAATAATACTTGGGCTGCTCCTATTTTTGCAATTTTAGCAGGAGTTTTAACCTCATTTACTCCATGCGCCTTATCAAGTGTACCTTTGATTGTAGGGTATGTTGGTGGTAGTGGAGAAAATTCCACAAAAAAAGCCTTTAGCTTATCTTTAACATTTGCTATAGGCTCAGCAATCACCTTTACAACACTAGGGATCATCGCTACAACAGCCGGAAGTTTAATTGGAGCTCAAAGTAGTTGGTGGTATATTCTTTTAGGGGTTATTATGATGTTAATGGCCCTACAAACTTGGGGGATTTATGAAATTATCCCTTCCAGTTACCTTGTTTCAAAAAACACAAAAAAAGGATATTTAGGAGCTTTAATCGCAGGGATTTTAGGTGGAATTTTTTCCTCTCCTTGCTCCACACCAGTTTTAATTGCTCTTTTAGCAATTGTTTCAGGAAGTGGTAACCTTCTTTGGGGGATTTTACTTCTTTTATTATATTCTATCGGTCATGGAGCTTTAGCTATTATTTGTGGAACTTCTGTTGGCTTTGTAGAAAAATTATCGAAAAGTAAAAAATATGAAAAATTTAGTAAAGTGCTTAAAATTATTATGGGGATACTAATCGCCCTTATTGGTTTTTATATGTTTTATTTAGGGTTTTAATAAGTATAACATATTTACTTTCCCATTAAAAAAATATAAATATAAATAAATAAAAAAACTTATAACCCAAAAGAACAAAGGAATGGTGAAAGCCATTCCTTTTTTTATATAAAGCTACTCTTAAAATAAAACAGCCCCTATCAATTTTAGATAGTGGCTGTTTGTTTCTTTACTGCTAGCTATATATTTTATACAGCTTTTTTATACTATTCATTTAAGTTATCTTCTTCTTTTCCCATATCTTCTAATAATGATGCATATTCTTCATCACTACTTTTTTTAGAAAGTTTTTTCCTTACTTTCTTAGGCCCTTTTCCTTTAGTAAGAATTATAATTTGAAGAATAATTGCTAAAAGTAAAAGAGAACCTAAGGCTATAGCAATCATATAAATTTCTTTTGCTACTCCTGCCTCAGTTGCAATTCCACTTATAAAAATTAAACTTTCGTCCTCTGGGTTATATACATAATACCCACTCCCCTCCCCGTTATCTCCATATACTAGCTTATAATCTTTTTCATCTAGTATAAATATCTCACCTTCAACCTCTACCGTATTTGCTAGAGTAAAAGTCTCCTCTTCCTCATTATATAAGTAAAGAGCTTCTTTTCCCTCATCATCTTTTAACATAACAATAATATATATGTTATCTGCACTTACATAAGCATTTATCTGGGTTTCATTATAGATTATAGTTGAGTTTGAAAAGCCTTTAGGTATTTCACTTGGGTCAACATCTTCTAAAACTTCAAAGACTTTATCTTCTAAAATAATCATTTCCTCTGTAAGGATTTCATAAGTTATTTTATAATCTTTAGTTACTCCATTTTCAGCGGTAACTGTAATAGTTCTCCCGGTTGTGTCTTCAGTAATTTCTGAGCTTCCAGACACCTTAACACTTCCCTCACTATCTTCAGCCTTTGCTGAAATTACACATTCTTTATCATCTTCAGTTATATATAATTTATACTCTGTAATATCCTTAGAAAAAGCAGGAGATAACACCCCACAAGAAGTAGTTAAAGAGCCTAAATTATTATTTGTCCCCTCTGCTGGAGTTTGGGAGCTACTGCTCCCTGAAGAACTTCCACTAGAAGAGCTTCCCGAAGAAGAACTTCCACTACTAGTAGGGTTTTTAACACTTACAGAAGCTGAAGCATTATTAAAAGAAACACTTTCTCCATCAAAGTTTGCTAAATTACTAGTAATTGCTGAAATACTAGAACTTCCTACACCTACTGCTTTAAAAGTCAGTGTACAAGATAGGCTAGAAGCCCCACTTCCTGAACCATACACTATACTTACCCTAGCAGTTCCCCCACCCCCAGAAACAACAGCCCCTGTTCCCGAACCACTTACAAACTGTAAAACATCTGGATTATAAGTAATGCTTGCGTCAGCCGACCCAAAAGTCGCCCCTGAATATCTTAGTGTTACCTTTACAGTATTCCCAAGAGTTACAGAAGAAGAACTAACACTTAGTGAAGAACTTGCTCCATAAACATTTCCACTTGGAAGGTTAGTAAAAACCACCAAAAAACAAATTAATATAGCTAATATTTTTTTTCTCATTTATGTCCCCTAAAAATTAATATTATATGTTCCAATAGAATGCCTTTGAATTAAAAGAGCGTCTGTGGAGTTTGTTTTATTATCTGAGTTAATATCTGTTGCTTCTAAATAAGCAGAAGATAAAATCCTAGAACCAACTACATGCCTTTGAACTAAAAGAGCGTCTGTGGAGTTTACTTTACCATCTCCATTTGTGTCCCCTTTTATAACAATAGGAACTTCTTTAATTACTCCCCCTGAGGAATTTAAAAACTTAACATTCATCCCAGTCCCAACATTACCGCTAGTAACTTCCTCGCCATTTTTGTCATATACTTTAATGCTACTAGCTGTAGTATCTACTTTTTTAACATTTTCTATAAATGTAGCATACGAAGTGTTTTCTGTAACTTTTGTAATATAGTCTCCTATTTCATAAGCTACCCCTTCTTTACGCACAATATTTAATTTATATGTTCTTGTTACGCCACTACTTGAAGTAACAACAAGGGAAATATAGTTATTACCCTCATCAAGATTTACGATTCCTCCTCCAGTTACTTTAGCCCCTTTGTCACTTAATGTCGGAGTTATTGTTACACTACTAATATTACTTTCCACAACTCCCTCATAACTATAAGTATATCTATCAAAGGTAGGAGTTATGCTACAACTACTTACTTTTATATCTTCTAAATAATTATTATTATTTCCTGTATCACTTGGTCTTTCAGAAGCACTACTTGGCATATCTAAATACACAGGAATTTCAAAAGTAATAGGGCCATCTTTTAAATCTTCATACCCTTGGCTTAAATGGTACCCTTCATTACTAGCCCCTCTGATGTTGGTCATATATTGATATGTTCCAACACTTCCAATCCCATTCATTACATTCCATTTTTTTAAATATATCGTATATTTATTATTATATACATATTCATTTGCATAAAATTCAGAACCACCCATTATGGATTTTTCTATAGTGTTCCAAGGTCTCCCATAAGAACCACTCCCACTTGCATACTTAAGCCCATTTAATACAGGGTCTGGATTTCCATACGCATTTACATTAAAATGATTGTATATCCCGTAATATCCGCTAATATCTCCCTGAACCGATCCCCCTGTTCCATTTGTCCCTTGTTCTGTTAAAATCATAGAGGCTAAAACCATTGGATTTGCCCCGTAGGTTTCTCCTGCATTTATAAGAACATTATTATAAGTTTTTGAACTTGAAGGGATAGTCCCTTTTAAAAATGTTCCGTCTAACACATTTTGTAAATTACTTGCCGTTTGTGTTTCACTGTCATACTTTGAAGATAAAAACTGGAATATATATGTATCGTCTAAACTATTTCTTGGATCAAGAAAAAACTCTATGGCTTCTTTTGAAGCTGCTACCCAGTAGGCGCTATCAAGTCCGTAATATGTTCCTGTATCAAAATTATAAGCATCTTCTTCCATTGACTTAAAAGAATCATCTTCGCTAGTGTGTACAAGACTTCTTCCTGTAGGTTGATACTCCCTTGCAACAACCTCATCCCACTCAAGTCCCGTATGAGCTGCTACAAACTTCCAATCTGGATAAATTGCATGTAACTTCCTAAGCTCAACTTTATAACTTTCTGGAAACCCTTGAGCTGTTAGGTAGGCTTCAAAGTCTTCTTCTGGGTCGTAAGGAATGTCTGGAGTGTCACTTTCAAGCTTTATAAAATCCGCCGAAACATATCCGCTAAGATCTTTATATTCTATATTATACCAACTTTGACCTGCTTCATAGCCAATAATCTCTACCCTAACCCCATTATCAAGACCACCTACACGACTATAAACAGTAGAAGGTCCACTCCTAACATTAAGGCCTGCCTCAGCTGTAACAATCCCATAAACTGGGTCTGTCGTTGCCGCATACATTCTTTCACTATATGAAGTCAAAGAAAAAATAAAGCATATTGTTAAAAAAATAACGATAATTTTCTTTTTTCTATTATTAATATAACTCATTTTTTCTCCTTTTATTTTTTATACTAATTAAACATAGCTATTATAACATAGCAACTTTAAAAAAGTAAGAATTTATACAAAGTTTGTGTATATTTTAACATACTTAGCCCTTTTATCTCCCTTTTCTAATAATATTTTGAAATTTTAATAAAAAAAATAGCTAAAATTAGCTATTTTTACCAAATTTTATGATTTGAAGTGGAGGCGCCAATTGCCCCACAAGTAAGACACTCTTTAATCTCTTCCATAGTATCTACCATACCCCCACAAATAATAGGGGCATTTGTTTCATTTTTAAGTAGCTTCGTCGCCTTAGGAGCAACCCCTGGAAGAATCTCCACTGCGCTAGGTTTCGTTTCTTTTATTAACTTTCCTGCTCCTTTTATGGTGGTGGAATCTATTGCAAATATTCTAAGGATGCTCATAAGTCCAAGGGTGTTTGCTTTTAAAATAATATTTTTTTTCGTAGATAATATTCCATCAACAAGCCCTGTCTTATAAACATATTCTAAAGCAAAAGGGCTAGTATTTAGCCCATTTATTAAATCCATATGTATAAAAGCAAGCTTTCCATGGTCTTTTATTTCTTTTAATCTATCCCTAAAATTTAAAATATCTGAGGATAATAAAAAGATAATTTCTGATTTTGAAAGGAGTGCTTTTTTTAAGCTTTCCTCATCCCTAACTGCTGGAATAACTGGATTTTCTTCTAAAATGTCTACTATATTTCTCTTCATATTACCCTCCTTTTTTTGTAATTATATCATGATTTATTGTTTTTTAAAAAAAAAAGATTTATTTAAAGGAGTTTTTTTCTACATCCCTAGTTACAATAATATCTACATTCGTCCCACAAACATCTTTTATAACTATGTCTTTTATTTTAACTGGAGCAATAACACTTGCTTTATTCACTTCTTTCATAACTTCAAATATTTTTTCTTTTGGAATAGCTCCATTTGTTTTTACACTTGTAGTAGGTGCCACTCCATTTTCCACCCTAACAGTGGAAGTAACAACTCTTTTTGGAGCTGTAATTTCTTCTTTTACAT
>CAYJAA010000005.1:22477-26832 GCA_964368185.1 uncultured Lachnospiraceae bacterium
CTCCCTTTTTACACTTATTTCCAAAAAAAGATATATCTTCTTTGTTTTCCCATTTTGCTCTAACGCTACAGCCAACGGGACAACTAATACAAATAATTTCCCTTTCCATTTTTATCCCTCCTCCTCTAGCTTAAATTCCAATATCCCTACCTTACCCTTTATAAGCTCTTTTTCTATTTTAAAGTTAATCATCTCCCCTGGTAAAAATCTAATTTCTTTTTTTCTTTTAATTTTTTCACCATTAAGATAAGCTACTACATACCCCTTTTCACAAACCTTACTAACCCTCATATACATAGTGATGTCCTCTTTTAACTCTTTTGCAGAAATCTTTTGAGGAATAACATAAGAAAAAGGAGAATTTGCTTTCGTTTCTATGTCCACTATTTTTTTGCCTTTTCCCTTAATGTATTCACTAGCCCCTTTTCCAGCGATAAACCCTTCTTCTGAGACAAAGTCCACTAGGTCATGAACTTGTAAGGCGTTACCACAAGCAAAAATCCCATTAATAGAAGTTTGTCTGTCCTCAGTTACGACACACCCCTTAACTTTGTTATCTAGCTCAATCCCTGCCATAATAGCCAGCTCATTTTCTGGAATAAGCCCTACTGATAAAAGTAGGGTATCACAAGGAATATATTCCTCACTACCTTCAATATAATTAAAGCTTTCATCAACTTTTCCAACCGTAATTCCAGTAAGCCTATCTTTTCCATGAACCTTTAAAACTGTAGTAGAAAGTTTTAGAGGAATATCATAGTCATCTAAACACTGAACTATATTTCTAGTTAATCCATTAGAGTGAGGCATTAGTTCTAAAACTCCCTTTACCTTCCCTCCTTCTAATGTCATTCTTCTTGCCATAATAAGACCAATATCTCCTGAGCCTAAAATAACAACTTCTCTGCCTAACATATACCCTTCCATATTAATAAACCTTTGAGCTGTTCCTGCTGTAAAAATTCCACTTGGTCTTGAGCCTGGAGTATTAATCGCCCCTCTAGTTCTTTCTCTACACCCAGTAGATAAAATAATAGCCTTTGGTTTTAACACTTTATACCCTAGGTCTTTATTTATAAAATGAATGGTTTTATCTTTTCCTAAACTAATTACCATGGTATCTAAAAGATAATCAATTCCAAGGCTTTTGATTTTCTCTATATCTTTGGCCGCATACTCTGGACCTGTAAGCTCCTCCTTAAATCTATGAAGCCCAAATCCATTATGGATACACTGATTTAAAATCCCCCCTAGCATCTCATCTCTTTCAATAATTAAAATATTATCTATTCCATTTTCCTTTGCTGCGATAGCACTAGCAAGACCTGCAGGGCCTCCTCCAATAATTACTAAATCATAATTACTTTTCATTTTTTTCTACCCCCTTAGCTAAAGTAGAAGTTAAAATATATGAACCCCCGCCTTTTTTACTAACCTTTGTTAAGTCTATATTATTATATTCTTTAATAATCTCCATAACTCTAGGCATACAAAACCCCCCTTGACATCTTCCCATTCCAGCCCTTATTCTTCTTTTTATTCCATCAACGCTATCAATATAAATCCCTCTTGATAAAGCATCTTTAATATGCCCTTTTGTAATCCCCTCACATCTGCAAATCATACTCCCATAACTACTATCTTCTTTAATTAAAGCGTTTATTTCTTCACTATCCATATCCTCAAAATGTACATACCCTTTTCTATAAGGATTAAAATCTTCTTTTTCTTCTAAATTAATAGAAGTCTCTCTTAAAAGCCCCTCTACTTTAAGAGCAATTGCATAAGAAGTAGTAAGGCCTGGGGAACATATACAACTTGCATTAATAAAATTTTCTACATTTGTATGCTCGATAATAAAATCATCCCCTGTTGTTGAAGCCCTAAGACCTGAAAACTGGGTTATGATCTTTGATTTATCTAATTCTGGAAGGGACTTTTTCGCCTCGGTAAAAACAGTTTCTAAAACTTCCCTTGTAGTATCTATATCTTCTTTATCCTCTATAAATTCACCACTAGGGCCAATCATTAGATTTTTATGTAGGGTTGGTGTTACTAAAATCCCCTTTGTCCCTTTTTTAGGAGTTTGGAAAATTACTGTATTTGCTTTATACCCTTCTGTTTTATCAAAAAGCATATACTCCCCTCTTCTTGGAATAATTTCAAAGTCAGTTTTTGCAATCATTCTAGAAATTTTATCAGCATATATTCCTGCTGCATTAATAATGTATTTAGAGTGATAAGTATTATTTTCTCCTATAATAGAAAAAACTTCTTCTTCCTTTTTAATCCCTACAACCTCTTCACTAAAGATAAACTTTACTCCATTTAAAATTGCATTTTCAGCTAGGGCAATAGCATATTCAAAGGGCATAATAATCCCAGCACTAGGGCAGTATAAAGCCTTTTTCACATCTTTGTTAATATGTGGCTCCATTTTTAAGATTTCTTCTCTTTCAATAATCTTAAGACCCTCAATGTTATTTTTTTTACCATTTTCATATAAATATTCTATACTCTTAATATCCTCTTCATCAAAAGCAAGAACAAAAGATCCGCACCTATCAAGTCCGAAATTAAGCTGTTTATCCAGCTCATCAAAAAGCTTATTCCCACTAGCAGAAAGCTCTCCTTTTAGCGTTCCAAACTTTGCGTCATACCCTCCATGAACTATCCCCGAATTTGCCTTTGTGCTTCCACAAGCAACATCATTTTCCTTTTCTAAAACAAGAATATCAAGGTTGTATCTAGATAGCTGCCTTGCTATCGCACACCCTATAACCCCTCCTCCTATAATCGTAACATCATAAACTTTATTCATTTACTACCTCCAATTTTTTATTACTAGCTACATTTAAAAGTAACTATAAAATAAAAAAACAACATAACAAAGCACCCAAAAAGGTACAAAATTATGTTGTGGTTTCTCTAAATATTCTCTTCCACTTCTATTTTTCTATATTATATTATGTTTTTATGTTTTTATCAAGTAGTTTCTTTATAGATTACATAAATTTTATATTAAATATTTTCTATACTTAAAAAAAATTATACTACTACATAACAACAACATATATTAAAGTTAAAATAACTCCTGTTAAAAAGCTAAAAATGCTAGCTTGATAAAAGTTGTTTTTTGAAATTTTGTCTTTTAAAAACTTTTTATAACTTCCCTCTTCGCTTATAGTTTCGCTTATTCCAATAATCCCGTTTTTCTTTTCATTCTTTAACTCTTCTTCTATCTTAGTTAAATCATATCTAGCCCTCTCATCCCCAAAGTCTACAACCTTATTTGTTACTAAAACATCAACATTTTTTTCTACCTCAGCTGTAGAAATGTCTTTTTGTTCTATACTTTCTTTTTTAAGGGGGTGAATATGATAAAGAGCATTCTCATCATTAATTTCTTCATAGTTATAAGAAAGTGTGCCACTTAAAAGAAAGTCTTCTATAATTTTATTATTATTATTAAAGTCTCTTTCATCGTTATATATAACATCTTCTGCCAATTTTAAATTTTCATTATGTAATTCTAAAGCTTTAGCCAATTATAACTCACCATTCCTTTACTCTTATTGTGAATATCTATGCATCTTTATAGATTATATAATTTTTAGCAAATAAAATCAATAACTGAAAGTATAATATAATTTTTTTTATCGACAAAATTTTCCAAAAAACTTTATAAAATAAGGAAAATATGTAAAATAAGTGTTATTTTTAAAGATTTTTTTATCCTGATTTTTAATACAAATAAAATACACCTTATAATATTCATCACATTTAGGAGGTGCAAATAATTATAAAGTGTATTTTTTTCTTTTCTCGTTATAGGAATTGAGAGAATGTGCTTAATATAGTTATAAACTATAATTTTTTCTTAATAAAAAAGCTCTTCCCACTAAAAAAAGGAGAGAGCTTAAAAAAACGCTTTAACTGCTTTATACTCTTTTCCAAAGGTGGGAGGCATATTCATTTCTAAATATACCCTAAACGGTCTAAAACCATAGTAAAAACTTTAGGCTTTTCGACTCAGAGTCATTTATATTAAGTTACTTTTAATTTTACACCAAATAGATTTACAAGTCAATGATTATTATATTTAATTAAAAAAATCTCACAAATATTCCTTTACTAAAGCCTAAATCTTTATTATAATATTGTTAATAAATATATCAAGGAGATGATAATTATGTATACAATATCAAATTTTATGGACAATGACGATGTAAAAACTATTCAACAGCTAGGAGGGTTTTCAATTATTGAATACCAAAGAGATTTAAGTATTACTCCTGATGAAGCTGTAACTGCTTATTATAGTAGTCAAATGAATGTTAAAAAGCGTCAAGTTG
>CAYJAA010000005.1:26881-39677 GCA_964368185.1 uncultured Lachnospiraceae bacterium
AACAAGGAGATGTTACAACACAGTCTGGTGCTATGCAGTGGATGCTTGGAAATGTAAATGCTAATAGTGGGGTTAAAGGGGTTGGAGATTTACTGGGAAAAGCTGTTAGAGGTAAAGTTACTGGAGAGTCTGCAATTAAGCCTGAGTATTCAGGAGATGGGATTTTAGTATTAGAACCTACATATAGACATTTAATTTTACTTGATTCAAAAGATTGGAATAATTCTGTTGTATTAGATGATGGTTTATTTTTAGCTTGTGCTTCAACTCTAAAACAAAAAGCTGTAATGCGTTCAAATGTTTCTTCTTCTCTTTTTGGAGGAATGGGACTATTTAACTTAAGCCTTATGGGAGATGGAATTTTCTGTATTGAATCTATGTGTCCTCGTGAAGAATTAATTGAATTTGACTTAACTAATGATGTGTTAAAAGTTGATGGTAATATGGTTCTTGCTTGGAGTGGAGATCTTGATTTTACTGTTGAGCGTTCTGGGAAATCTTTAATTGGTTCTGCTGCTTCTGGGGAAGGGCTAGTAAATGTGTATAGAGGAACAGGGAAATTATTAATGTCTCCTGTTGGTAAAAAACCTCTTAACACTCTACCAATATCTGAATAATTTTTATTAAAAAAATTCTTATATATACGGTCACTAATAAAGAAACAAACTGTCACTACCTAAACTTGTAGTGGCAGTTTTATTTTAGTACCATAATGCACTTTATTAATAATATTATATAAGTAGTAAATATGGTGCTTTTTATTTTTATAAAAAGCAAAGCCGAACCTTCCCTTTAGGGAATCATTGGGCGGCTTAATATTTACGGAAAATATAACAGGCTTTTACCCCGCGTTTTGCCAAAAAAGCGGTAGTTTTCGTTCTTTTGATATCAAAAGAACAATTATTTTTTTTATAAAGAAAAGATTATATATAAATAAAAGGAATGGCTTTTGGCATTCCTTTTTCTTTTAGATTATAAAGTTTCTTTACTAGTAGCCGTATACATATGACATTTTTTTACTAGTAACTAATATATATTCTTTTTTATAATTTCTCAATCACAATAACCCTTGGGCTATCTTTCTTCCTTAGAATATATGAAATATCAATGATATTATATTCTTTATTTTCTAGGGTAGTTATATAAGAAAGAATTTCTTCGTATTCCCTCATTCCCCCTTCATGGGATAAATAACAACATAAAATTATAATGGCTCCTTTTTTAAGCACGCCCCCTATGTAATCAAGAGAAGAAATAACCTCTTTTCCCATAGTTACAATAGACTTATCCCCACCAGGTAAATACCCTAAGTTGTAAACTGCTCCATCTATTAAAAAATCAATATATTTATCTACATTCCTGTGAGAATCTAAAACAAGGGTATAGTTTTTAATATCATTATCTTCTAAAAGTTTTTTTGTGTTTTTTATCGCTTTTTCCTGAATATCAAAGGCATATACCCTACCCCTACCCTTTAGTAACTTTCCTATATGTAGCGTATCATTCCCATTTCCACAAGTTAAATCAAGAAAAATCATCCCCTCTTTAACAAAGCTATTTAAAAATAAATGAGAAACTTCTACAACATTATTTATCACTTTCGCTACCACATTTTTGAGAGAAAAGCCAAACACTATCTACATATAAAGCTTTTTCAAAGTCTAAGTTTTCAGCTAAATAAATTGTTTTAAGTAATACATTTTCCTTGTAATGATTAAAAATACTACTTAACATTTCTTTTGATTGTTTTTCGTCTTTTCCATCATACACTACATATTGATACATTCTCTCTGTCCCATAAAAAGCAATCGCTCTTAAAAGGGCATCATATATTTTAAAATCATCAATTTCGCACACAATTTCATCTAATAAAACATATCCATTTTTTAGAGTAAAAGAAGCATGTCCTGCTATTTTCTCCTGTGTGAAAAGAATATAAAAATTATCATCTTTAAAATTAAATCCTTTTTCATTTAAAGTGTTTTTAAGTTCGTCATTTCCTTTTTTTATACAAAATTCCATTTTTATAATACCTCTATTTTAGTAACTGTAAAACTTCTTTCTTACTTAACTTTCTAAATTCCCCTTCTTCTAACTCCCCAAGGCTTAACCCACACTCGCTAACTCTTTTAAGCTCTATTACCTTATGACCAACCCACTCACACATCTTTCTAACTTGTCTTTTTCTTCCTTCGATAATAGTGATTTCTAGTAGTGAATTACTACCCCCTATGATTTTTAGAAGCTTAACATTAGCTTTTGCAGTTCTTTTGCCCTCAATTTTAACCCCTTTTTCCAGCTTTTGTAAAGCCTTTGAGTCCACTTTTCCACTCACAACAGCTTCATAAGTTTTAGGTCTTTCAAATTTAGGGTGAGTCAAATGATAAGCTAAATCTCCATCATTAGTTATAATAATAAGGCCTGTAGTCTCTTTGTCTAGTCTCCCAACAGGAAAAAGTCTGTGATCTTTATCTTTTATTATATCAATAACAGTTTTTTCCCCATATTTACTATAGCTTGCACTAATAACCCCACTAGGCTTATTTAACATATAATAAACTTTACTTGTGTCTTGCTTTACATTTTTTCCATAAACCTCAACAATGTCTTTTTTAGGGTCTATCATAGTTGATAAATCCTTTATCACTACACCATTAACTTTAACTTTTCCTCTAGAGATAATTTCTTCTGATTTTCTCCTAGAAGCAACCTTGCAACTAGCAAGGTATTTATTTATTCTAATAAGTTCTTCCATATATACTCCTTAAACTATTTCAAAATCTATTTGTCTTAAAAGTTTTGAAGAAGATACTAAAGCTACATCTACTTCATCCCCAAGCTTATATATTCTACCAAATTCTCTACCAATAAGTCTATGATTTTTTGTGTCATATTCATAATAATCATCTTTCATAGAATTTAAAGTAACCAGTCCTTCTACTGTGTTTTCAAGGGCGATAAACATACCAAAAGAGCTAATCCCTTTGTCCCCTTGTCTTTCACACTCAGTAGCGACTTGCTCCCTTTTTGAACAGTGTTTTGCCTTTTCATTTAGTATAGTATCCATAACCTCTACCTTAGAAAAATCAACTTCTGCCTTTAAGATACTTTTAATGGTCCTATGAACTAAAAGATCTGGGTATCTTCTTATTGGAGAAGTAAAATGAGTGTAGTGTTCTATTGCTAGGGCGAAGTGTGGGATATGCTCATTAGTATAAACAGCCTTTTTCATACATTTAAGCATAGCTGTTTTTAAAAGATGCTCTGTACTCTGGCCTTCTATTTTCTTTAAAAACTCTTGTAAAACACTAGCAAGGTGTCCTTCTCTAAGCCTTAAGTTAAAACCTAAACTTTTTGCAAAGTCAGCATAGTCCTCTAGCTTTTCACCCTCAGGCTCTGGATGAGCTCTATAAATTCCTGGAACATTTGAAAAAGCAAAAAACTCACAAGCGCAAGTGTTAGCTGCTAACATAAACTCCTCAATAATTCTCTCACTTACTCCCCTTACCCTGTTTCTTATATCTTTAACTACCCCATAATCATCAATTTCAATATAACCTTCAAGAACATCAAAATCAATACTTCCCTTTTGCTTTCTTCTAAGGTTTAGCTTAGAAGCTAGCTCTTTCATTACTAAAAGGTCTTCTTCTAAATCGTAATATTCTTTTTTCAGGGTTTTATCCCCTTTTAAAAGGTTATTTACATTTTCATAAGTTAATTTTGAATAAGACTTTATAACACTTTCAAAAAATTTATACCCCTTTACTTTTCCAGTGTCATCAATAGTTATCTCACAGCTTAAAGTAAATTTTTCACTGTCTGGATTTAAGCTACATAAATCTTCACAAAGCACCCTAGGTAACATAGGAACTACATACCCAGGAAAATAAACACTTGTTCCTCTTTCATAAGCGGCTTCATCAATAAAAGTGTTTTCCCCAACATAAAAACTAACATCTGCGATGTGAACTCCTAGAGTATAAATCCCATCTTCATACTTTACACTAACAGCATCATCTAAATCTTTAGCATCTGACCCATCTATTGTAAAAATATTCTCCTTTGTTAAATCAACTCTTCTTTTTCTCTCACTTTTATAATCCACTTTTCTAAGAGAAGAAGCTTCCTTTAAAGTACTTTCCTCAAACTCATAAGGAAGATTAAATTCATATATTAAAGACATAATATCTGCTTCATGACTTTCGTTATTATCATAAGCTTTTAAAATCTTACCTACACACTTTTTCTTCCCAGTTTTAGGGTATTCAATAATTTCGATTAATACCTTTTGTCTATTTCTAGCCTTTTTTATTTGAGATTTTGGAATGTAAATATCTTCAAAGATTTTAGGGTTATCACTAACTACAAAGCCAAAGGTCTTTTCTTTATGAAATGTCCCTATAGTCTTTGTAACACTCCTAGTAATTATCTTAAGGACTTTTCCCTCTGCTTTTTTTTCTTTGCTACCTTCTTTTATAATCTCAACTAAAACTTCATCTAAGCTAAACGCACCGTGGCTATCATATTTACTTATATATATATCTTCTTCATCTAAATTGTTAGAAGAAACAAAAGCAAAAGAACCTTTTTGCTCATATATCCCCTTTATTTTTTCACCTAATTTATACATTTTTTCTTCTCTCATATCATCTTATTTGATAGTATTATATACTAAAAAGCTTTATTTTACTACATAAATAAACAAATATCTTTACATGTAAGAAAGTGTTATACTCTAATGTTTTTTTAATAAAAAATTAATATTTTATTGCAATATTATGTAAAAAAATGTATAATTATTTTTTTATAATGAACTTATTTTAGGAGGATAAAGTGGAAAAAATTTTTAAACTTAAAGAAAAAGGAACAAGTATTAAAACAGAAATTCTTGCTGGAATTACAACATTCCTTACAATGGCTTACATACTAGGGGTAAACCCAGGGATGTTATCTGCTGCTGGAATGGACTTTCAGTCTGTATTCTTAGCAACAGCTATCGCTTCAGGAGTTGCTTGTATTATTATGGGTCTTGTAGCAAACTACCCAATTGGACTAGCTCCAGGAATGGGAATTAATGCATTTTTTACATTCTCAGTATGTCTTGGAATGCAGTTTACTTATCAAGAAGCACTAGCGGCTGTATTTGTATCAGGAATTTTATTTTTAATTGTATCTGTAACAGGTATTAGAAAAAAAGTAATTGAATGTATACCAAAAAACCTAAAACTTGCTATTGGAGCAGGGATTGGATTTTTCATTGGATTTTTAGGACTTTCTTATGTAGGAGTTATTATTCTAGATCCAGTAACAAAAGTAGCTCTTGGGAATATCTTACACCCAACAGTAATGCTTGGGATTTTTGGAATTGTTTTAACAGTTATCTTAATGGCAAAAAAAATAGACGCTGCACCATTTTATGGTCTTGTAGCAACTGCTATTTTAGGGGTTATCCTTGGTCTTGCTGGAGTTGAGGCAATGCCTACTATTCCTGGTGGAGTTGTTTCTTTCAATTTTGAAATGAACACTCTTGGTGCATTCTTAGAAGGTTTTAAAACATTATTCACAAGACCTGAAGCAATTGGTGTTATCTTTACATTTTTATTTATTGACTTTTTTGATACAGCAGGAACTTTAGTTGCTGTTGGGAATGCAATTGGTCTTGTAGATGAAGAAGGAAAAATGGAAAACATCGAAAAAGCTCTTTTAGCTGATTCAATTGGAACTTGTGTTGGAGCTTGTCTTGGAACTTCAACTATTACTTCTTATGTAGAATCTGGTTCTGGAGTTAATGCTGGAGGAAGAACTGGGCTAACAGCCGTTGTAACAGGAATATTATTCTTACTTTCAACAATATTCTTACCTCTTCTTAGTGTTGTACAAGGAATTGGACTTGCTGATGGAACTTTCCTTTATCCAGTAACTGGTCCAGCTTTAGTAACTGTTGGTATCTTAATGGCTACACAACTAAAAGCTATTGACTGGGATGACTTTGCTGTGTGTGCAACTGCCTTTACTATTATCATTATGATGGTTTTAACTTATTCTATTTATAATGGAATCGTATTTGGATTTTTAATTTATGGAATCTCAATGATTGCAACAAAAAGAGCAAAAGAAGTACATCCTATTATGTGGGGATTAATCATCGCTTTCTTAGGATTTTTAATTTTTCTATAAAATAAATATTATATAAAAAGATAAGCTATAATAATTTATAGCTTATTTTTTTATGCTAAAATGATAGTAAATACACCACAAACCCTTCTTATGGTTTTTAAAGAAATACTAAGGAATAAATTCAGCATCCATAAAACATAAAGTATTATAACACTACTTTATTATTAATAGTAATAAAGTAGTAAATATGGTGCTTTTTATTTTTTTAAAAAGCAAAGGCGACCGTTCCCTTTAGGGAAGCATTGGTCGGCTTAATATTTACGGCAAATATAATAGGCTTTTACCCCGCGTTTTGCCAAAAAAAGCGTAGTCCCCGTTCTTTTGATACCAAAAGAACGGCTGTTTTTTATAAAAAAAGCTATATATAAAAAAAGGAATGGCTTTTTCCATTCCCTTATATTTTTTTTGTTATAAAGTTTCTTTATCTACTTTTAAAACCCCATCCACTGCTTTCATAACCCCTATCTTACTATGCTCATAAGTTAGCCCACCTTGGTGATAAACGATAAAAGGCTCTTTCATTGGACCATCTGCGCTAAGCTCAATTGAGGAACCTTCTATAAAGTTTCCTGCTGCCATAATTACTTTGTCAGCATATCCAGGCATATCCCACTCCTCAGGAGATACATAACTATCTACTGGAGAAGCTCCTTGAATAGCCCTGCAATACGCCCTTAACTTTTCCTTACTCCCAAGTTTTATTCCTTGAACAATATCACTTCTTTTCTCATCAACTCCAGGAAAAACTTCATACCCTAAGCTAGAAAAAACCTTTGCTGCTAATATAGCCCCTTTTAAAGACGCAGTAGTTACAGTGCTTGCCATAAAAAGCCCTTGTAAATAAGATCTTATAACCCCTAAATTCGCCCCTACTTCTAAGGCAATTCCTGGGCTTGTAAGTCTTGAGGCAATCATTTCAATGTGAGTAGGGTTATTCCCTATTACATACCCCCCAATACTAGCCAGCCCTCCCCCTGGATTTTTTATTAAAGAACCAGCAATTAAGTCTGCTCCTACGCTAAGAGGCTCCCTCTTTTCTAAAAATTCCCCATAACAATTATCCACACAAATAATAACATCTTCTTTAATTTCTCTTAAAATATTAACCGCTTCTTTTATTTTCTCAATAGTTAAAGCACTTCTCTCATCATACCCTGTAGAACGCTGAATATATACTACTTTTGTATTTTCTTTTATAGAGTTTTTCACCCCTTCAAAATCAATACCCCCACTACTTAGAAGCTCTACTTTAGAATACTCAACTAAAAAGTCTTTTAGTGAACCTAAGTTATTGTTTCTACTTCCTACCCCAATAGTATCTTTAATAGTATCATAAGCATCCCCTGTAATACTAAGGATATGATCCCCTGGGCGTAAAACCCCATATAACATAATACTAATAGCATGAGTTCCACTAACTATTTGAGGTCTGACAATAGCGCTTTTTCCACCAAAAACTTTTGCAAATATTTTTTCACACACTTCCCTACCCTCATCATCATACCCATACCCTGTGCTTTCACTGAAATGCCTAGTGGATAAATTGAATTCTTGCATAGCCTCTAACACTTTATACTGATTATATTCACAAGTCTTATCTAAGGCTTTAAATCTATAAAGAATATCTTCTTCACTTTTGTTTACAATATCTACTGCCTCTTTACTTATTCCTTTATACATATTTTACTCCTTATAAACCCTATCATCTCTTCATTGCTTTGATATTTTTCCTTATCTATAAAAATAATATCTTTATTTCTTCTAAACCATGTCATTTGTCTTTTTGCAAAATGTCTTGTGTCCCTTTTGATGATATACACTGCCTCCTCAAGGGAAATTTCCCCTTTTAAATACATAATTATTTGCTTATATCCTAAAGACTGCATAGATACTAAATCTTCTTTATAGCCTCTACTAAGTAAAGAAGAAACTTCATTTACAAGACCATTCTCACTCATGATATCTACTCTTTTATCAATTCTTTCATAAAGCTCTTCTCTATTATAATCAATTACAAAATAATAAGTATTTTTATATCTATATTCTTTTTTCTTATATTCTATCTCGCTTTTTGGTACTTTACTAGTGTGATATATCTCTAAAGCCCTCATAACCCTTTTCACATTGTTTTTGTGTATTTCAGTGGCAGAGATAGGGTCTACCTCATTTAACATATTATGCAGGTGTTCATTAGATGTTTTTTCTAATGTTTCTATCAAATAATTTCTATATTCTAAATCTATGCCACTACTTTTACCGAAGTCATAAGAGTTATAAACTAAACTGTCTATATAAAGACCACTCCCACCAACAAGAATAGGGGTTTTATTTTTACTATTAATTACATCAATATAGTGCTTTCCTTTTTCTAAAAATACACTTACATTAAATTCTTCATCTGGATAAAATTCATCTACCAAATAGTGAGGGATCCCTCCCATTTCTTCTTTTGTAACTTTAGCAGAACCAATATCCATATGTTTATAAACTTGAACAGAATCCCCTGATATAATTTCCCCCCTAAGCTCTTTTGCTAAATCCACAGATAAAGAGGTTTTGCCACTTGCAGTAGCACCCCCTATTACAATTAAATTTTCTTTCATCCTTAAATCCTTTTAAACATTTTTAAAAAATATGATTTTTCAATCTTGGATATTGTAGGTCTTGAATGAGGGCATGAAAATGGATTTGTTGATACTCTTAAGTCCCCTAAAAGTTTTATTAAATCTTCATACCTAATAATATCCCTACCTCTTACTGCGCTATGGCAAGCTATTTTTACCAAGGCTTCACTTCTGCTTTTATAATCAAGGCCCCTGCCTATTTCCTTAAGGCCTGTTAATATTTCTATAAAAATATCTTTAATATTTTCTTCCCTTAAAAAAGTAGGAATACTTCTAATAATTATTTTACTTCCTGAAAAATCTTCTACCTCAAAACCTATGCCACTTAAATATTTTAAATTACTTAAACAAATGTCTTTTAACACTACAGAAACCTCAATAATGACTCCTGTTAAAAGATTTTGTACTTTTACATTTTCATTTTTATAATCATTAATTAACTTATCATATAAAACTCTTTCATGGGCTGCGTGAGTGTCTATAGCATATAGCTCCCCCTGACCTTCAAATAAAGCATAAGCGCTAAAAACCATACCAATAAACTTCATATTCATAAGTCTATCAAAGATATCTCTATTTACCCTATATTCTATCCCTTCATCTGTCTCATACCTTTTAAACTCACTTTGACTATGACTTATACTCTCCCTGTCTTCTACCTTGTTTATACTGCCTAAAGAAAAGCTACTATCTATTATATATTCTTCTTCTTTTTTTCCTATAAAAAGACTTTCTTCTACAAAAGGAGTTTCTTTCCTCCCTTTAAAGTCTTCTTTATTTTCATTTTTTAAATACTGAATATTTTCTTGTATAATAACAGGCTCATTAAAAATTTTTTCTTCTTTTTTTACCTCAATAGATAAATTGTTTCTTATAGCCTTTCGAATACCTTCACATATTAACATATTTACAAGGCTTTGATTTAAAATACTAACACTGGTCTTCGCTGGGTGAATATTTACATCCACCATACCATAATCTAGGGTTATATATAAAATGTACCCAATGCTTTTATAAAAAGATCCATACTCTTCTTTATATACTCCCTTTATTGACTTTGCAATACTATCACTTTTAATATATCTACCATTTAAAATAAGAATACATTCTTCATTTTGTTTATCTAAATAATTTGGAGATAGTGTATAACCCCTTACCTTTAAAGGCTCATCTATGTAGTCTACCTCTATCATTTTAGTAATAAAATCTCTTCCAAGGACTTCACTAATAACATTTTTTAGGCTATTATCCCCTGCTGTTTTTAAAACTACTTTCCCCTCACAAATAAGCTCAAAGGATATTTGAGGATGAGTTAGAGCTAATTTACTTACAATATCAATACATTTGTTATTTTCTTTTTTCTCAGGCAGAAGATGTTTTTTCCTTGCTGGGGTGTTAAAAAATAAATCCTTAACTTCTATTCTTGTTCCTTTATTAAAGCCTACTTCTTTAAGGTCTTTATTTTCTCCCCCAAAAAACTTAGCCCTTACCCCTGTATCTTCTTCTTTTGTTTTTGTTGTAATAACAACTTTACTAACAAGGGCAATACTAAATAAAGCCTCGCCTCTAAAACCTAAGGTAGCAATAGACGAAAGGTCTTCTTCTTTTATAATCTTACTAGTTGCATGCTTTTCAAAGGCTAGTAAAACTTCTTCTTTTCTAATTCCATTTCCATTATCAGTAACAGAAATTTTTTCCTTTCCCCCCTTAGTAATCTCTATTATAATCCTGGTAGAGTTTGCATCAATACTATTTTCAACTAACTCTTTAATTACACCACTAGGACTAGTTACAACCTCAGAAGCAGAAATAACACTAGAAATACTACTAGGAAGCTTTTTTATGATACTCATTCATCATTTTCCTTTAATTTATTTTTCAGCTGATATAAATAAGACATACTCTCCATTGGACTCATTTCATCAATTGGCAAGTCTTTTATATCCTTAAGGACTTTTTCATGAATTGGATTTACTTTTTTAACATTTTTATCCTCAAAAATACTTTCTTGTCCTTTTATTACTTTGCTACTTTTTATATTATTTAAAAGTTTATTTTTATATTCTTTTTCATTAACTTCTAAAACTTTAAGTATTTCATTACTTTTTTCAATTACCCTACTAGGAAGCCCAGCAAGTTTTGCTACTTCGATCCCATAGCTTTTATCACTAGCTCCCCTTTGAATTTTTCTAAGAAAAATAACATCATCTCCACTACTTTTAATCGTAATAGAATAATTTTTTATCCCCCTACTTCCTTCTTCTAAGGCTGTTAGCTCGTGGTAATGGGTTGCAAAAAGAGTCTTTGCCCCTATAATTTCTTTATCTAAAATATAATCAATAACTGCATGAGCTATACTAAGGCCGTCAAAAGTGCTAGTCCCTCTACCTACTTCGTCTAAGATAATAAGGCTATTTTTTGTAGCAAACTTTAAGATATTAGAAACCTCACTCATTTCCACCATAAAAGTACTTTGCCCACTAGCCAGATCATCACTAGCCCCAACTCTTGTAAACACTCTGTCTACAATGCTCATATTTGCCCTACTTGCTGGAACAAAAGAACCAATTTGCATCATAATAGACATAATGGCAACTTGTCTTATGTATGTAGACTTCCCTGCCATATTCGCCCCTGTAATAATCATCATTCTATTTTCTTCTAAATCAAGTAAAGTATCATTATGAATAAAGTTACTTTGCTTTGTTATCATTTCAACAACAGGATGTCTGCCTTCTTCAATTTCAATAATCCCCTCATCATTGATAATAGGTCTTACATAATTATTTTTTCTTGCGCTTATTCCAAAAGAACATATTGTATCAAGAACCCCTAAGGCAGCAGCTGTTTTTTGAATTCTTAAAATACTTTGTAAAATAATGTCTTTAATATGTACAAAAGCTTGATACTCTTCTTTTATTAACTTTTCTTCAACACTTAAAAGCTCTTCTTCTAGCTTTTTTAATTCATCTGTAAAAAATCTTTCACTATTAGCAAGAGTTTGCTTTCTAATAAAATAATCAGGAACTAAATGTTCATAAGAAGAGGTAACATCAAAAAAATACCCAAAGACTTTATTATATCTTATCTTTAAATTCTTAATTCCTGTTTTTTCTTTTTCTCTTAGCTCCATTTCAGCTAATATTTCATTAGAGTTATTTTTAAGGTTATTAAGTTTATCAATTTCCTCGCTATACCCTTTTTTAATAATCCCACCTTTTTTAAGGTTTATTTGACACTCCTCATCAACTGCTAAATATATTAAATCATAAATATCAATTAAAGAGTCTAGCTGTTCAAATAATTCTTTTAAAAGGATAGAGTCCTCATAAACCTTAGAAAGTAATAGCTTAATTTTAGGAATATTTAAAATAGAATCCCTAAGAGAAAGTAAGTCCCTTGGAGTGGCTTTATCCATACAAAGTTTTGATAGAATTCTTTGTATATCTTTTACATCTTTAAGTTTTTCTATAATGTCTTCAAGTATCATCACATCACTACTTAAAGCATGAACCCCCTCTTGCCTTTTTAAAATTTCTTCTTTATTAATTAAAGGCTCAGACAGCCATTTTTTTAAATTCCTGCTACCCATAGCTGTGGTGGTTTTATCAAGAACCCATAAAAGACTGTCTTTCTTTTCCTTAGTTTTTAAGTTTTTAAACAGCTCAAGATTTGACTTTGTGCTATGATCTAAGTGCATATAATCCTTAGCAGAATAATTTGAGATTTTATTAATATGTATAAGAGCATTTTTTTGAGTTTCCTCTAAATAACGAAGTAGTGCTCCACTAGCTCTAAGGGAAGCTTTGCTACTGTCTAGACCTATTCCACTTAAGCTAAATATTTTAAAATGATTTTTAATAATTTCCTCACTTTTTTGATAAGAGAAATATTCTTTAGGGTAAGGCTGAACCTTAAAATCTATTATTTTATAAACTTCCTTTAATAAGGTTTCATTCTCGCAAAAAATACTACTAGCTATAATCTCCGAAGGA
>CAYJAA010000005.1:39715-41792 GCA_964368185.1 uncultured Lachnospiraceae bacterium
TCCCCTGTTGAAATATCACAATAAGAAACACCTATTTCGTTCATATTGTAATATACACTCATTAAATAATTATTGTCTTTATTATTTGTAGATTTTTCACTTATTATCGTTCCTGCTGAAACAATTCTTACAACTTCTCTTTTTACTAGCCCTTTTGCCTGAGAAGCCTCCTCTACTTGTTCGCAAATTGCAACTTTATATCCTTTTTCTACAAGCTTTGCAATATATCCTTCTGCACTATGATAAGGAACACCACACATTGGCGCCTTCTGCTCAAGCCCACAGTTTTTTCCTGTTAAAGTAATATCTAGCTCCCTGCTTACCTTGATTGCATCATCAAAAAACATTTCATAAAAATCCCCTAGCCTATAAAATAAAATACAGTCCCTAACGGTGTTATGAATTTCGTTGTATTGTTTCATCATTGGTGTTAATCCAGACATTTGCTACCTCCTATATTACTTCTATCCCTTCTAGGTGAAAAGTTTTAACACTTGTTATTTTCACCCTTACAATTTGTCCTACTTTAGAAGTTCCACTAAACTGAACTAGCTTAAATGTATCACTTCTTCCTGATAATCTATTTTCGTTGTTTTTACTAACCCCTTCAACTAATACTTCTATTACTTTTCCAATATATTTTTCATTTTGCTTTAGGCTGATTTCATTGTGTAAATCAATAAGCCTATCAAACCTATTTTTAACTTCCTCTTTACTAGCATTTTCTTCCATTAAGCTAGCCTTTGTATTTTCTCTTTTAGAATAAAGGTAAGTAAAGGCGCTATCAAACTGACACTTTTCATAAACTTCCAAAGTCTGCCTAAAATCTTCTTCACTCTCCCCTGGAAACCCTACTATAATATCTGTTGTAATAGAAACCCCTTTAATTTCTCTTCTAATTTTTTCCACAAGGCTTATATAATGTTCCTTAGTATATTTTCTATTCATAAGCTCTAAAATCCTACTGCTTCCTGACTGAACAGGTAGGTGTACATGGCTACAAATCTTATGATTATCCCTTATTTCATAAATAAG
The DNA here is from genome assembly GCA_964368185.1 of uncultured Lachnospiraceae bacterium. Classification (GTDB taxonomy): domain Bacteria; phylum Bacillota; class Clostridia; order Eubacteriales; family Anaerofustaceae; genus CAYJAA01. The sequence continues at coordinate 40,751 of CAYJAA010000005.1, forward strand.
CTCCTCACTTATGTCTTTTGGATGACTAGTCATAAACCTTATTTTTTCTATTCCCTTTACTTCACTAACTAATTTTAGAAGTTTTGCGAAAGATATCTCCTTTTCAAGACCTTTTCCATAAGAGTTTACATTTTGTCCTAGTAAAGTTACTTCTTTTACCCCGTCCCTTGCTAAGCCCTTAATTTCTTCTATAATATTTTTAGGATCCCTGCTTTTTTCCCTACCTCTAGTGTATGGAACGATACAATAAGAACAAAAATTATCGCACCCATTCATAATACTAACAAGGGCTTTATATTTATATTCCCTTTTAATAGGAGTGTCTTCAAAGATAGTGTCACTATCACTCCAAACTTCAATAACTGTTTTTTTGCTTTCCATAGCTTCACTTAAAAGTTTTTCAAATATATGTATATTATGAGTTCCAAAAACAATATCAACAAAAGGATATTTTCCCTTTATCTCCTTAACAATATGCTCTTCTTGCATCATACACCCACAAACAGCTACAACTAAATTAGGATTTTTCCCTTTTAAGTTTTTTAGCTTTCCTAAATGCCCAAAAAATTTATTATTAGCATTTTCCCTTACACTACAAGTATTTATAACAATTAAATCACAACTTAGGTCGTCTATTTCTTTTTTATATCCTAAGTTTTCAATAATACCACTTAATTTTTCACTATCATTTTCATTCATTTGACATCCAAATGTAGTAATCTTATATTTTTTCATAAACCCCACCTTAATTCACTTAAATTATGACAGTTAATTATAACAGTTTTAAAGACTACAACACAACTATTATTTAAAATATTTTCACATTTATAAAGGGAAAATACAATATTTTTTTATAAATCTATTGACATTTTAATGAAAGTATTATATTATATCATATGTCGCCAATCAGTCGAGGTGTAGCGCAGTTGGTAGCGTACGTGGTTTGGGACCATGGGGCCGGGGGTTCGAGTCCCTCCACCTCGACCATTTTATTTATAAATAGGGGCCTTTAGCTCAGTTGGTTAGAGCATCCGGCTCATAA
>CAYJAA010000006.1:0-430 GCA_964368185.1 uncultured Lachnospiraceae bacterium
ATATATAAACACAAAAAAACTCTTTTTAAATCTAGGTAAAATCGCCTCTAATTTAGGATATAGCAAAGAAAATATCTTAATACTTGAAAATAAAGAAAGTGAATTAAAAGAACTCTTCCCTGATGTGTGGGAAAATATAATAAGTTGTTCACATCATAAAGACAAGCGTACATCTTTTGAATACGCCCAAGATTTAGTATCTTCATGGTTATTAGAAGATCATTTACTTAATCGCTTATTAGAATTTGGAGCAGAAATAAAGCTTAGTGGAGCAGACAAAGAAAGAAAAATACTTAAAAATACTTTCGTTTCTTCAAGCTCTGATTACATTATCTCTTTTAATGGTAAGGAGAGATTAGTGGAGTTAATGATAGATTTCACTGGGTACTGGGCTAAGACAAAAAAAATAGACCTTAGAGATAATAAATAT
>CAYJAA010000006.1:440-11363 GCA_964368185.1 uncultured Lachnospiraceae bacterium
ATCACAAACTATCTAAAAGCAGTTCATTATTTCTAGGAATTTCAACCTTTGATAAAAAATTTGTTTTACTAGATTTCTCAAAAGATATTGAAGCTGTTTATACTCCCTCTTATAAACCTTATGGGGGAAAACCTGCTTATAGCGTTAAAATATCTTGTGAAGATTTAATAGAATTTAATATCCCTAAATTAGTAGCTAAAATAAATAGCTACATAAATTAAAAATTATTATAAATATTTAAGATAAAAGAATAATAATAGTATAACTTAACAAAAACATTGTTATAGGAATATACTGATAAAGAAACAAACAGCCACTACCTAAATTGATAGTGGTAGTTTTCCTTTAGTACCATAATGCACTTTATTAATAATATTATAAAAGTAGTAAATATGGTGCTTTTTATTTTTTTAAAAAGCAAAGCCGAACCTTCCCTTTAGGGAACTATTGGGCGGCTTAATATTTACGGCAATAATAACAGGCTTTTACCCGATTATTATCCTGCCAAAAAAGGGGTAGTCCCCGTTCTTTTGATATCAAAAGAACAATTATTTTATTTATAAATAAAAGGAATGGCTTTTGCCATTCCTTTTTCTTTTAGATTATAAAGTTTCTTAATTAGTAGCTGCATATATTATACTATTATTTTTATAAATTTTATTATTTAATTACTATCTCCATTTAAATACTCTAAAAGACTTCTTGCAATTGCCATAGATAATAAAGGAGGAACAGCGTTACCAATCTCTAGCCTCTTCATACTATTACTCCCATAAAACTCATAATCATCTGGAAAGCTTTGAAGCCTTGCTCCTTCTCTAATGGACATAGCCCTAGAATCCCTTGGGTGAATACATCTTGAAGAAGAAGGGCAAGCGAAATTGCGAGTAATAGTTGTTGAGGGTTTATTCCACCAAAGTTTAGCATAAGTGTTACCATACCCACTTTTAGGTCGAATATTTTCTGGCAAATCATTCTTAGACTCACCATCTTTTAAAGTTTCCATAATTTTAATTAAATGTTCTCCATTTTTAGGGCTAGCGTGCTCTTTTACATGACTTACACCTTTTTTTCTAACAAATTCTAAAAACTCATTATTAATATCCCCTATATATATATCTTTTTTCTCCCCACTTTTAAGCCTTGGTAAGTCCCCTATTGCATCTTTTAATGTTACAAAATCTTTAAGGTCTTTTCCGTGGGTTGGAAGAGGGAAGTTATAGCTATTATTTCCTTTAACCCCAACTATAATAACCCTCTCCCTTTGCTGAGCAACTCCAAACTCAACAGCATTTAAAACTTTATATTTTACAATGTAACCAAGCTTTTCAAATTCCTTTAGGATTTTTTTTATAAGGCTACCTTTTTCCATACTAAGAACCCCAACCACATTTTCATAAACAAATACTTTAGGCTTTAATATTTGTAAAACTCTTTTATATTCTTTAAACAAATTTGCTCTTTCATCCATTTGTCTTTTTCCAAGGGTTGAATATGACTGACAAGGTGGACCTCCTACAACGATATCGATGTTTTCTCCACTAAGAACATCCCCTAAAACCTCTTTTGTTAAATCACATATACTACAGTTTAACATCTTTACACCACTATGATTAAGGTTATATGCCTTTGCAATATTTTCCTCAATTTCATTTGCTGCTACAATCTTAAAATCATCTAACTTTGAAAATCCATAGCTAAGTCCCCCTACACCGGAAAATAAGTCTATAACATTATATCTTTTCATCTTTTTACCTTCTTTAGTCCTCAGTCGTTTTTTTAATTAATATTATATATAGATATTAATTGTACCATTTCAAAGTAATACTATCAACTATACTTACATCTATTATATGACTTTCTTTTATTAAAGCCTATACTTTCTAAGCTTAAGTGAGTTTATTAGTTACAAATAAAAGCCTTGATACTTTTTTTGAAATATCAAGGCTTTTTTACTTTTTTTAACTATATTTTATTAAAATAGTCTTTATTTAAAGAAGCTATCCCTTCATGAGTTATTGTGAAAAAAATCACATTCATTTCTTTATCTAAAAAAGCCATATCTATTTGAGTAAAGTCTTGTGAAAATTTAACATCATTCTCATTTGAGTTTAAAAATATATAATTAAAAGATTTTAAATATTTATAAAATATTTCACTTAACTCAAATGTATATATTGGCATTTTTTTACTATATCTTGACATCATAAATTTATTACTAACCTTTTGATTTACAAGTTTCATATTTTCCTTAGCAAATAAAATTATTTTGTCTTTAGTGTCTATAGAAGAAAACAAACTAATATATTTAGCATTTACCTTTAGCATTAATAATAATTTTTTATAATCTTCTTCTTTTGCAAAAATAACTGGTTCAAATTCAGCCTGATTTATATTTTTCAACTAAGTCATCCTTTTCTTACATATATTTTTTTCTTAACCTATATTTAACTTATATAAAAATCAAGCACCCACCTATTAAAAGTGTGTGCTTGATATAAATGTTTTAAATACCCATACTGAAATTATCAGTGTCATCGAAGGAATTTTGTGCATCTTTGTGATCAATCATTATGTAAACTGTATTTCCTATCATAATAATTAGCATAAATATTGCTAAAACTAAGAATATATATTCTGGCCTGCATATATTTGTAATTAACCCTTGCAAAATAAATAATACAGTTGTTACAGCTATATTTGTTTTTATATGAGTTTTGCCTTGATATCTCTTTTTAAGACAAAGGTAAATCATAAACAAGATATAGATAGGAATAATAAGATAAAGCATTATCATATAACCTATGTTACATGCATAAAAACTTTTCCACCCATCTAAGCCATCATCAATGCTACCAATTACACCGCCCCCTTGATTTGATTCATCATCTGGGTCTTTGTCTGGTGTGTCATCTTTGTTTGTTGTATCATCTTTGTCTGTTGGAAGAACAATCACTGGTTTATTTGTGTCTTCCTCTTTATCATCTTCTGTGTCTGGTGTGGTTGTCTCAATTTCTACTACCACAATATTTCTATATACACTAACGATATTTCCATCACTATCTTCTACTTTATATTCTACACTGTGAGTGCCTAATCCTAAGTCTTTTGTATCTATAGTAGGATATACAATTAAGTTTGTGATATTTTTATCTTCAAAGTCTGTTGCAACAACTCCTTTTTTAAGATCAGCTGTGGTTCCTTGTGTAACTTTAAGATCACCTACTCCTGTAATTTCTGGCTCGTAGTTTGTTACTGTAATAATAATTTTTACAACTGTTTCATTACCTTCTTCATCAGCTACTGTATAAATTATTTCCGATTCTTCTTTTTGTCCTACTTCACTAGGAGTTTTAATTACTCCCTCTACACTTACATCATTACTTGTAAGAAGAGAATAATCATCCTCAACTTTTAAAATATCTCCTTTAAAGTCATATTCTATTGCATCTTTAATTGAAATACTTTTATTACTAAGACCAACTATTGTTGGAGCCTTGTTTTCTAATACTTTAAGCTTTCTTTCAGCTATTACTGTGTTATTATCACTATCTGTTACTTTGTATTCTAATGTATAATCCCCTGCTGTTAAGCTTTTAATGTCTACATTAGGAAATACAACCGAAGCAGTAATATCTTCATCTTCATAGTCACTTGCACTAACTCCAGCTTTAATATTAGCTGTTCTTCCCTCAACAACCTCAAGGTAAGTTAATCCTTCAAACTCTGGAAGTGCGTCTGATAAAATTGTTATATTAACTTCAGCGCAAGCCCCATTACTAATAAAGGATAAAGGCATAATATCCCCTGTTCTTGCTACACTATTTATTTCACGAAGTTTTTCAGCCGCAACAACTATTTGAGAAACTTCTATTTCTGGATATAATTTATAAGCTACTGCTTTTGTTATTTCTATTGCTTCTTCAGCTGTTAAATTCTTAGCTTGATTGTAGCTAATTGTTGCATCTTGTGCAGCCACTACGTGGGTATCATTTCTATCATAAATAGCATTTTCATCATACACGATTAAAGGTGCAGTATCTAAACTAGTGCTTGAGTAAATATCTTCAATTTCAAGGGAAATAGTTGTTACTTTTGCACTAACATCTTCTAACTCTAATGCAAATGTATTAACACTACCATCCTCTTGAGAAGAGCTTTCTATTCTTGCAATTGTTTGTTCATCAATAGTCCATGTATATCCATTTGTCTTACTTTTAATAAAATCAAAATGACTTGGAGTAATACTATTTTTATCACTATCAATTATATCATCTTTGTGTAAAGTTAACTCTTTATAAGTTCCCTCTTCCATTTCTAGAATATTTAAATGGGTTTGTAAATAGTCATCTTCATAAGCTATGCTTCCAGCATAGATATATCTTGAGCTTGCATCTAGTGGGTCTATACTTTCCACTACTCCTGAAATCATTACATCACTATCTGATTTATCATCTCCGATATTTGAAGGAACGAATAAATGATTTTCATTAAGGTCGAATGTTACAGCATATATACCATTTGTTAAACCCCATGAATCTCCAAATGAATACTTTCCATTTTCATCACTCGTAATATATTCTTGCCCTACTTCACTAGGATATATTTCGTATGTGTTTGTATCTTCATTTAATTTAGATAATTGAACTTTAGTATTTGGTAGTATTGAGTCAATTAATGGTTGATACTGACCATCTTTATTTATGTCTTCAAATACTAAACCTGAAACTTCATAAATAACTAATTTAGCTCCAACTGTTGATCCTTTTCTAGAACCACTAGCATAGTCGCTTTCAATATAATAATATGGATTGAAAACATTAAGGGTTTCATTTCTTTCACTAGACTCTTCGCTACCTGAAGACTCGTCTACATTTAAAGGAATATTAATAGAAACTTCTTCACCTGGTTCTAATACTCCTCCTGAGGCTTCATTCAGCTGAATACAGACCATATTAACTGAGCTAGCTGGTAAATCTTCGCTAATATCACCATATATACTAGGATCTTCATAATTCTCTGCTGTTGCCTTATTAGTATAAGATATTTTGTATTTTGAATCTAAACCTGTTATTTCCCCTATAAGCTTCATATTCCATGAAAAGTCATCTTCTTGGAAGTTATTTCCATAATTTTGACCTGCTTTTGGAATTGGCATATAAATAGTAAAACTATCTGCTGGGAAGTTTGATAGGTTATTTATTTTTACTGTGTAATTTGCATTAACACCTGGCTGAAACTCAACTGCTGTACTTACATCGCTAGGGTCATAAGGATTTACTGGAGAAGTATCTCCTTCAAGGGTTAAGAATGTATCAACAACAGCTGTATTATTTTTCTTAATTACTATTTGTCTGTTGTTAGATTTCCATAGGGATGGAATTTTTGATTCATTATAACCACTTTCATTAGCATCTATCCCATTTTCATAGAAATAATCAGAATATCCTGAACTAGCTCCAGTTAGGTTAACTTGGCCTATCCCAATCATGTCACTAACTTTATAAGTAACATCTTCTTCAAGGGCGAAATCTGTTATAATTTCTGCACTCATATCAAAAGTACTTTTCTCAATAGGATAATTCATATCACGAGCAATAATAAAATCATTAAGCTGATAAACATAAATTGTTTCATTCACACCCTCAGAATTTGTTCCAGTAAACTTTTTATAAAGTTCTGCATCTATCTCTTCACCAGTTTGGTGGCTAGTAAACACAATTGAATCATGATCAAATTCATAACCTTCTGACTCACGAATGTAAACGTGAGGGTTTTGAATTGTTAACATTGTTCCATATGGATAATTAAATATTCCTGCATCTTCAATGTCTAAGTTTAATGTTCCTCCTGCATAAGTAGAAGTAACTTCTTCACCTTCTATATTAAAGTTTGCTTTCATATCTGTAGTTGTTGTTTTTGCCGTTGTAGCACTAATATTTGATGTACCTTCAATGACTTCCCCATCTGGATCCCCTGTGTTGTATGCTTTTATTGAAATAGATGAGGTTGACTCCCCTGGTGCAAGTTTACCATAAGCCAATTTATATTCAGTGTTTCCACCATTGTTTGAAGAAAGGAAATTTGATCTAAATTCTCCAACATCCGCTTTTACAGATGCAATATATTCATCCTCCTCCAGTCCAATTGTATTTCCATCAATAGTTCTACGGTTCATATAATATGTAGTTAAGCTTGGATCTACATTTATTGTTTTTCCTAAAGATGTAGTAACCACAATATTTGATACCCTAGCCGTTGCGTCAGCTGGTATACGTACTACTTTTGCTAGAAAAGAATCTTCTATAGTTATTTCTACAGTGGTTGGCTTACTTGATAGTGAAGAAACATTTGCATCAGCAATTCTTCCAGCATAAAAATATTCTGCATCTTTGTCTACATATGTATAATGTGCAGTAAATGTATATCTAGTTGTGATATCTTCAGGGTCTAATACTGTAACAACATCAATTGGAATAATTTCATCACTAGATGAATAAGGTCTAGCTTCTATCCCTGTGTATTTTACTCCATTATATGTTGTAAAATCCAGTGTTGTTGGTTGTTTTCCTTGGTACTGTCCTGCTGGAGTTCCTTCTGGAACTTTATACTTTACATATACTCCATAATTAGACATATTTGATACAGTAATAGTTGCTTTTGATTCATTATCATCATATTTTATACTGAAATTAGAATAAGTCTTTCCACTGTCAACATCTGCTCTTGTTATTGTAGTTCCTCCAGCTACCGCTTCATAAAATTCAGTCCCTTCTGGATAGTAAATATTATATGTTGCGGATTCTGGAATATAGTTTCTTACACCTGTTGAGGAACTTCCATGGGTAGTTATATAATAACGTGTACCACCAATACCTATAGTTTCACCCTCTGTAGCTATTACTTCTGTAGTAAATATTGAGGAATAATCAATACCTCTTAATATTTGAGAAGCATCTTCACGGTAAGTCCCTTGAGCCATTACAATCTCACCCTCAGCTCTAATGTCTATAGAACTAGTGTCAGAAATACTCTCCCCTCCTTCTATATCACAAGTTGCAGTCACGCTAATTGCATTTAGAATATCGTGAGGAGCATAATAACGAGTTGAATCAACCATCATAGTAAATTCAAAAACCACGAATTTTGTTGTTGGGCTTATTTCATATTTTACTTCTCCAAATGTTGCAGGATAATAAACACGAGATTCTTCTGCTGGAACAGTTGTACTTATTACAGAATCATTGTGAATACTATCTTCTAGTAAATATCTTAATATAGTTTCATCTACTCCACTAGCTGCTTCATAACTTGTGTCTACCTCAACTGAGGTATATCTCATCCCCTTAGGAATAGTTATAGATAGAGTTTTTTCATCAGTAGTGTTACCTGTAAAGTCAGCACGCACCTGAACTGTTCTCTCCATATTATTTTGCCACACAAGAGAATTTGTCCCACCCATTACAGTTATAGTGGTATCCACTGTAGCAGAGGATCTAGTTGTAACCTGATTTGTTAACTCAGCCCTACTGCCATTTGTGATTTTTTTAAACTCAAAAGTAAAAGTCTTAGTTTCTTCTACTTCACTTATCTCCCCACTCTCACCTTCTACTTCTTTGGTGTATGTAACAATAAACTCTTCTTCTCCATTTTTGTTACTTGTATAAGTAGCAGTATCTCCCTGTCTCACTACCCCATCAGGTAAAGTGATCGATTTAACTTCAACACCTTTTTTTGATGTGATTTTTACTGTTACCGTTTCTCTTAATTTATCTTCTTCTAATACTGATTCAAATGCTGCTGCAATATCTTCACCTTCCAGTGCATTTGTTTGCAACCCGAATATTGGTACTATCATCATAATGATTAGTACCCCTATTATTCCTTTTATAAACACATTTTTCTTCATATTTTGCCCTACCTTCCTAGCTTTTATGTCATTTTCTTGTATAGAGTTTTGAATGTGTTATGACACGCTACAATAACACTATACATGTGCATATTAACATATATATAGCTGTTTTAAAAATGTTTTTTTTTGTCAAAATAAACCACTGTGTATGAAACTAGCTTAAATAAAGGAAAATTTATAGATTTGCCAATTTATGCTATTTGTTTTCTTCCTTTAAATTAAATATATCTTTGTATTAATTATTAATAAAAGAGTATCTTCATACATTATAAATTAACCTATTCTATCACCTTTGCTTTATTAATGCAAGACTTTTTTACATTTTTTTTACATCTTCTTTACATTTGTAAAATACTTTTTTTTATATAAATAAAAAAAGACAAAGTTGCTAAAAAGCAAAATTGTCTTTTAAGATTAATATATTCTTTTTCTAATGATTAAAATCATTGTAATTATAAATGATACTAAAGCTATAAATGTATAAAGTAAAAGAGGCGAGTCATCTCCTGTTTTAATTATGCCACCTAATAATCCACCTTCATCTTCCTTATCTTCATTCCCACCTACACTTGAGCTTTCTTCTTCTGAAGGTGTTTTATGATGTAAATCTTCTGCTGTTAAAATAGGAATTCCTTCTTCATAAAGAGTTACCGGTTCGCCTTCCACCCCTAGTTTAGCTTGAGATACTATTTCAGTATCATATTCTGTAGCAATAGTGGAATAATTATAGACTAAGGTTTCTCCTGAATTAAGTTCAGGGACTGCGAACTTTATTAACTCTTCATCTGAGTCATATTCTCCAGCCTCACTACACTCATAAAAAGTAGAACCTTGTGGTATTTCCTGGTAAATAAAATTATTGTCACTTGAAAGAGTTCCTGTATTATTTATTTGAATTTGATAATTTATTACATCCCCTACTTCTACATCATAAGGTGTTGATGTTGTATTTTTAATTGTAAGTTTACTATTTTTTTCAATAACATAACTAGCAGTCTCATCCATTGTGATTTCTTTTTCTCTTCCAGAATAATCAATATATCCTGTAGTAGAAGCACCAAGAGAAATTCCTGTTAAAGTCTGCCCCTCTTTGATTTTTTCCCAGTCAACTTTAAGGTCGTCAAATTCCTTATAAAAAGTAAGTCTAGCAGATGTCACCCCTTGACTTCCAGCATCCCAGCTTACACTACCGCTAGTTTTATCATAAGTAATCCCAAGATGAGTTAAGTCTTCAATAGAGTCTACTGTTTTACTATGAACCACCTTTGAATCCTTTAGTGTGTAAGTTATCGTAACAGGGTGCTGTGAATCAACTACCATATAAAAATCACTTTTGATACTAGTTTCAATATTTGTAGTAGATGTTAAAATCTTTTTAAGCTCTTCTTGAATACTTAATAGATCTTGAACATTTTGAGAATTTCTCATATTCTCTTTACCATAAGAATCTGTCGTTGCTATAAGTGGACCCCATTTTCCATAGTTTTCAGAAGGTATGTCTATACCAATAAAGTAAACTATAGCTCCCGTTTCTTCAACAAAGTCCTTCATATATGCTATCATTTCAGCCTCACTGTCAAGTTTTGAGCCATTTGGTACTCCATCTGTTACAAATATTAAAAGGTTTTGATTATCTGAGTGAGTTTCACCAGTTTTTGTAAACTCGTTTTTTGCAAAGTCTAATCCATCTTCATAATGAGTATTTTGCCTTCCCATAGTATTTAAGAAAGTCTCATTAAGAGGATTTGTTCCTAGTGACTGAGAACCATATAATTCTCCTGCAAAATTAGCAAAACCTATATAATTACCAGGGTTACTTAAAGCTATTTCCGAAAGTTCGTGAAAAACAGATTTTGAGATATTCATTCTGTCATAACATGCACTTCCTTCATTTAGTCCCTCTACATAAGCAGCAGCTGTAATGTCTGTATTAATATCAGCAGGTGAATAGAATTCCCAAGTAGTTGTTGGAGCTATATTATCAAAAGTATCATTTTCAATTTTAGTGAAAAAATTCTTTTCAATTTCGGCTTTTTGAACTTCCTCTTCTGATATAGGTTTTTCTACATAAAGCCTTTGTGCATTTTTAAAATTGACATTACCAGTGTAATCATAATGAAAATTCGAAGGCCTGTTTCCGTTTGAATGAAGATAAAAGTTACCATAAACAAGTCCCACTTTACTAATTTCAGTAGCCACACCTTCCTCAATTGCGTGATTTTTAATTTCCTCTAGTATATATTCTTTTCCAACAGCGTCAAGCCAATCTCCAGTCCAGTTTGATTCACCAGGGGAATGATAGTAACTATAATATTTGCTATCAATTTTAACTCTTATTTTATAAACATGATCATTATGTAGACAAGGAGTGGTGCTAACAGAACCTGATGCTTGACCTGCAGTCATATTCATTGAACCAGACTGATCAGTTACGAACATAGTATTAACAGGCTGAACCAAAGTTTCTCCTGCAAAGTCAAGATCAACCCTTAAAATATTTTCTTTTTTGTCTTTATCATCTTCAAAATAAACAGATGTCTTTCCTGCTCCAGTTTCACCTGTTGTTTTCATTTCACTTTCTAAATTACTAATAGCTGAATCAAAAGGTATATATTTACCATCCTCAGATATTTCTATTGATATTTTTGTAAGATCAATATACTCCTCTTCCATTTCATATAATGTGTTTGATTCACCAAAAGCACTTACGCTAGACAAGCATATTAAAAATATTATAAAAAATATTATAAAAGATGTTGTAGCTTTTTTCATTTTTTTTATTTTCTCCTATTTGACCATTTTCTTTGTTTTATTTTTTTTTACTTACATTATTTCCAGTATATCTTTCCTTTTTATATAAAAGAAATTATACTTTTTATTTCTTTACTTACATGGTCATTATATCAAATTTTTCTTTTATATCTATGCTTTTTAAATATTATTTTTCTTTTTTTTTGGGAAAAAAATATATTTAAAGCTTTACAAACTAAATCCATAAAAAAACCTAGGTG